>JAJUFK010000435.1 GCA_029266015.1 Bacteroidota bacterium | reverse complement strand
ATTTCTAAATAAAACTATATCTACTTGAGCAGGAATTTGCTGCAATATAGATGTACTGTACATAAATGATACATTTTTAAGAAGTGATGCATTCATATACAACGAATGAAATGATTTTGTATAAAATGTATCTAACGTTGTATTCAGTTGTATTTTTGCAAAATTTAACATATTTAATTGTTCATTGTATTCTGTATAAATTCCTTTTTTTATTGATTCTATACCGGCCAAACTTCTATGCGATGCATACACTATTGTATTATTTTGCATTTGTAATTGCTTAAGTATAATACTCAACGAATACAACTCTTCACCACTAGAACAATTTGGCAACCAAATTGCACACTGTTTTGCGTGTTTAAATTGAGGCAATATATTGGCATACAAATTTTTCCAAACACTTGCATCGCGAAACATTTCTGTAACAGGAACTGTAAAATGCTGCATAAATGTATCAAGAAATGTTATATCTTCCTGAATTTTTTCCCGAAAAACGTGTAGAGAAGGTATATACAATTTAGAACATACGTAATAAAATCTTCGTTCAACAAAACTCTTAGTATAATAGCTTATATCCGGAATATACGCATGAAGTAATTCTACAATTTCTTGATATGTATATATTGGCGTTCCTAAATACACTATTCTTTACATTTTTTGTAAAACAATCCTTTTTTCTCAAACATAGAATTCATAAACCACGCCATGCTTTCTTGCATTCCCAATATTAAATAAGCATCGCTATTCATGTGATTATAGAAATACTCAAACACACGTTTTTGCAACGAATTATTAAAATAAATTAGTACGTTTCTACATAAAACTATATCAAATTTCATGGAAAACGAGTCATCAAGTTTTACTAAATCAACAATTGAAAATTCGGGTTTATTTTTAATGTTTGGTTTTATAGCAATTACTTCTTTCTTTCTATTTACTTCAAAATATGTATCAAAATGTAAATTTTTAAATTCAGAATCATAGGGATTTTCTTTGATTGCATTGTCAAAAGCTGTTTGAAACTCATCAAGTAATCGTAAACTATATTCACCTT
>JAJUFK010000262.1 GCA_029266015.1 Bacteroidota bacterium | reverse complement strand
GTGGTTCCATTATAACTTTTTTGTATTTCAAAACCTTCATTATTAAATTCAGATTCTGTAGTCCAACGTAATTCAATAATTTCTGAAGATATTCTTTGACCTTCAAAACTTGCTAATTCAATTGGTAAAATAAAATTATTATCACCTAACAAATATGGATATCCATTATTTATACCTGCTGCAATTCCCCACGTTGTAGTAATATCCCATGATAAACTTGAATATGTTGCCGAAGTTTTCATTGCACTGGTATTTTGAGCAGTTCCACCTGCCGATGCCCCCAATGTACTTACTTCTGTATCCCACACAGAATTAGTAACTTCTCCATCATAAGTCCCAATTCCTGAAATATTACCTACCAATCCACCAACATTTGTTGATGCTGTTGTTGTAACTTCACCCGTAGCATACGAATTTTCTACATCTCCTCTATAATCAATACAGCCCACTAATCCACCTACACGTGTTCCATCATTAACCGTTACATGACCTCGAGCAAAAGAATTTTGAATACTACCTTTTTGAGAACATCCGACTAAACCGCCAAATTTATCGAGTGTTCCATTTCCACTTGATTGCACCGAGTTTGTTGAATAACTTTTACGTAACACCGGATTTTTAGAACCATCAGAAGTTTCTTCAAAAGAATTTAAAGAACCAATTAAACCTCCTGTCGCGCCATCACCTTTTATCGTACCTCCTATTGCATAACAATATTCTATAATTGTATTTTGATTTCCTGTTACACGTCCTATAAGAGCTCCTACTCCACGTGCTCCATTAACTGTAGCATTTACTATACCCAAACTTTTTATTAATGTAGGTTCAGTATCAGAATTTACTTGTCCTACATGCCCAAATAAACCAACATTATTTTCTGTAGGTCTGTCAATATATAAATTGCTTATTATATAATTATTTCCATTATAAAAACCATTAAACTTTTGAACATTATTTCCTATAGGGGTCCATCCTTTATTACTATCCCACGTTGCAGTAGCTGCAGCATTTATATCGTGCATTTGAATAAAATATTTATCCCAACTTGCCGGATTTTGAGATATCCAATATAAATTTTCTAATGTCGAAATTTGATATGGATTTTCAGATGTACCATTACCAATAGGAGCTTCTGAAACTTGGCTGTAAGTAATTGAAATTTGAGTAAAAATTGCGAATATTACAATAAGAATTTCTTTGTAAATTTGTTTCATTTTATTTAAATTAAGTTGTTGTATTACAATTATTTAATTAACATTTTGCGTTTGATTTACACTGTTTTCTACGCCTCATTTTTTTAATTGGTTGCATGATTTTTTAAATTTTTAGAAAATTGCGTATATGTACCAATTAAAAATTCGTATTTTCGCAATCGATAAAATTTTACATACAATAATTATATAAAAAACAATACAAAATGGCTATAAGTGCATTACAAAAAGAACGAGCAGCATATGCTCCAAAACTGCCAAAATCATTACAAGGATATGTAACCTTGGTTGATGGTGCAGCTACACAATCTGTTGCCGATCAGGCAGAAATTAAAGCATTGTTTCCTAATACCTATGGAATGCCTTTAATAACTTTTGCAGAAGGTTCTAAAAAAGAATATCCGGCAATAAATGTTGGTGTAATTCTTTCAGGAGGACAAGCTCCGGGTGGACACAATGTGATTTCGGGTTTATTTGATGGACTTAAAAAATTAAATCCTGCAAATAAATTATATGGATTTTTAGGTGGCCCCGGTGGATTAGTTGATCATAAATATATAGAATTAACCTCATCAATTATAGATGAATATAGAAATACCGGAGGATTTGACATAATTGGTAGCGGTAGAACAAAATTAGAAGAAACTGCTCAATTTGATAAAGGAGTTGAAATATGCAACAAACTTGGAATTAAAGCATTAGTTATCATAGGTGGCGATGATTCTAATACCAATGCATGTGTTTTAGCTGAATATTACATTCAGAAAAATACCGGTATTCAAGTTATTGGCTGCCCCAAAACAATAGATGGAGACTTAAAAAACGAAATGATTGAAACATCATTTGGTTTTGATACAGCATGTAAGGTATATAGTGAATTGATTGGTAATATACAACGCGATGCTAATTCTGCAAAAAAATATTGGCATTTTATTAAATTAATGGGACGTTCGGCTTCACATATAGGGTTAGAATGTGCATTACAAACACAAGCAAACATTTGCATTATTTCTGAAGAGGTAGAAGCAAAACAACAAACTCTTGATCAAGTGGTAACATATATAGCCGACATAGTTGCTAAACGAGCTGCAAACGGTGAAAACTTTGGTACAGCATTAATACCTGAGGGATTAATTGAATTTATACCTTCATTAAAGGTGTTAATTTCTGAATTAAACGATACTATGGCTCACAATGAAGCTACTTTTAATGCTCTTGCATCTGATGCTGAAAAATTTCAATTTATCATGGGTAAATTATCAAAAACATCGGCAGATATTTTTGCAACATTACCTCAAAATATTCAATTCCAATTATTAGCAGATCGTGACCCACATGGTAACGTTCAAGTTTCAAAAATTGAAACAGAAAAAATGTTAATAGATATGGTTGATGCAAAATTAAAAGCATGGAAAAAAGAAGGTAAATATGTTGGTAAATTCAGCGGCCAAAATCACTTTTTTGGTTACGAAGGTCGTTGTGCTGCTCCTTCCAACTTTGATGCAGACTATTGTTACTCATTAGGGGTTACAGCATCGGTATTAATTGGTGAAGGTAAAACCGGATATATGGCATCTGTTAGAAATTGTAAAGCTCCCGCATCTGAATGGATTGCAGGTGGTGTTCCGGTAACAATGATGATGAATATGGAAAAACGTCATGGACACATGAAACCGGTAATCCAAAAAGCATTAGTTACACTTAATGGAAAACCATTCAAATTCTTTGCTTCAAAACGCGATGAATGGGCTATAAAAACTGATTATATTTATCCGGGACCAATTCAATATTTTGGACCAAGTTCAGTATGCGATCAACCAACCAAAACTTTATTACTTGAACAAGAAGGAAAATAAAAAAAATTCAATACTACACTAAAAAAGCTACCTCAAATAGGTAGCTTTTTTTTATGCAAATAATGTATTGCATGTATGTATTGCTATTTCTAAAGGTTTGAGTGAATGTTTATTTTTAAACGAATTGGGTTCTATTTTAATCAAAATGTTTTTAAGGGTTTTAATTGCTTCAAGTATATATTTTCCTTTGTTAAGCATGATACATTCAGCTTGAACTCCTAACACCACATCACTTATTTCTGCACGAGTTGGAATACCTGTTTTTGCTAAATTTTCTAATACTTGTGTTGCCCAAATTACAGGAACATGTGCCGCTTCACACAACAAAAGTATTTGATTTTGAACTTCAGAAATGTTTTCGAATCCTATTTCTACAGCCAAATCACCACGAGCTATCATAACACCTATTTTAGGACGCTTCATACCTTCGAGCAATATAAAGGGTAAATTTTCGAATGCTTCTTTATTTTCAATTTTAAACACAACTCCTAAATCATGTGCATTATATGTTTCTAATTCTTTATATAAACATGCTACATCGTGAGCCGAACGTACAAAAGAATATCCTATAATATTAGCCTGGTCGT
>JAJUFK010000359.1 GCA_029266015.1 Bacteroidota bacterium | reverse complement strand
TTTTACAGTTTTTTTGTATAAGAATTTTTCTATAGGTGGAGAATTCTCCCCTTCTTTGTTGTATTCTAAAGTTGGTGGAAAAACTCATGGAACATTTTACAATATTGTTCCCGAACCACAATTTTCTGTCGAACTTGGAACGAAAGATGAAATGAGAGGAATTACATTTGTTGAACAACGCTTTTCGATAGGAATAGGTGTTTGGTTTTAAGTAAATTATTCGTAATAGAATATTATTGTAAAATATTATTGTAAAATATTATATTCTCGTTTATTACATAAAAAAAAAATAGTATTATTGTAGTTAAGTCTATAGTATGATATGCTATTGATTTTTTTTAATTTAAAAAAGGTTTGTTTATGATGAGAAAAATTTTGATGGGAGCCATTGCATTACCCCTTATTTTGAGTATTTCGTGTTCTAAAAAATCAACACAGTCTTCACATACATCTATAGCTATGGATACATCGTGGAAACAATTAACATTACGGGAAAAAATAGGTCAAACCATGATGGTTACTACCGATTTGTATGCACAAAAGAAAATAGGAAACGGGAGTTTACAAGAATTTTTTGCAAAATATCCTATTGGAGGTTTTTTTGTGGCACAATGGCATTTTACCTATCAAAAACCGGATGATTTAATTTTTGAAGAATTTATACCACGTATAATGCGTGAATATGATTCTGCATCAAAATTTCCGTTATTTTTTAGTGAAGATTTTGAACGAGGTGCAGGGTATAATTACAATACATGCACAAAATTGCCGGTGCTTATGACTTTAGGTGCTGCAAATAGTAAAGATTTGGCATATGCATACGGAAAAATAGTGTCAGCAGAATCACGCTCAATGGGTTTTAATTGGTTACTACATCCTGTTGCCGATTTAAATATGAATCCTTTGCATCCATTGGTAATAGAACGTGCAATAAGTGATAATGCAGAACTAGCATTGCCTCTGTTGCAAAGTCAATTACAAGCAATGAAAGATCAAAATGTAATTTCTACCATTAAACATTTTCCCGGCGATGGAGTTACTATTTGTGATCAACATTTAATTACTTCGGCAAATAATTTACCAATGGACCAATGGCGAAAAACATTTGGCAAAGTGTTTCAAACTCTTATAGATGAAGGAGTTCCAACAATTATGGTTGGCCATTTGCAGTTTCCGGCTTATCAAAAAGAAACTATACATGGTGAATTGCCACCGGCAACTTTATCGCGCGAAATTATGCAGCAATTATTAAAACAAGAAATGGGATTTAAGGGTGTAGTAGTATCTGATGCTATGAATATGGGAGGAGCATCTGGTTTTTACGATAATGCATTAGAAGCTTCGGTTAAATGTTTTGAAGCCGGCGCCGATATGATATTGTGGCCTTCGTTAGCATATATGGATACTGTTGAGGCTCGTATATTACGCGGCGAAATTCCTATGCAACGACTTGACGATGCGGTAGAAAGAATTTGGGCTTTGCGAGAAAAATATGGATTACTTACAAAAAAAGCAACTATATCAACTCCGCTTCCTCCTAATCATGCACAGTATGTTCAAGAAAAAATGACGGAATTGGCCACAAAAGCGGTTACATTGATACAAGATAAAAACAATGATATCCCTCTTTCACCTAATAAAACCAAAAAAATATTTATGGTAAATATTAGTCATAATGATAAACGTGCGGTGTTGCAAACTATGAAGAAGGAATTAGAAAGTAGAGGTTTTCAAGTACGTTTAGAACATGATTTTCATTTATATAATTGGGAATGGCGTTGGGATTCATTGGCTCAATATGATAAATTCATAGTGTGTTTTGAAAATAAATATTTTGATCCTATAGGTTCACCATTGCTTAAAGACAAAGAAGCATATTGCTTATGGAGTATTAAAAATTTGCCGAAAGAAAAAATAATAAGTGTTTCATTTAGTAATCCATATTATAATACGTTTTATTTAAAAACAGCACCTGTTTTAATAAATGCGTATAGCAGCGATGATTATATGCAAAAAGCAGTTGTTCAAACGCTTATGGGAGAAATAAAACCGACAGCAAAAAGCCCGGTAAATTTATATCATCAAAATATGAAATAAAAACATGAAATACGGTGTGTTGTTTTGTATTGCTGCTGTACT
>JAJUFK010000191.1 GCA_029266015.1 Bacteroidota bacterium | reverse complement strand
CACGGTTGTGAATATATGACCGGAGGAATTGTAGTAGTTTTGGGTAAATTCGGACGAAACTTTGCTGCCGGTATGAGCGGTGGAATTGCTTACATTTATGACCCCGACGGTTTACTTCCACAAACATGCAATAAAGAATTAGTTGATTTAGAAGATGTTGCATTTGAAGACATACCGGAATTACGACAATTGATAGAAAATCATAAAAATTATACCGGTAGTTCTTTGGCTACTAATATTTTAAATAACTGGGACGATTCTATTGATAAATTTGTTAAAGTATTCCCACGCGATTATAAACGAGTACTGGAAGAACGCAAAAAGAAACAAGAAGCATCGGTATAAGTAAGTAAATTTTTTTGAACAACATTTTTAAAACAATACAGCTATGGGAAAACCAACAGGCTTTTTAGAATACGATAGAGAAGTACCTCAATATAAATCACCTGCAGAACGTATTAAAGATTATGCAGAGTTTTATTTGGAATTCAGCAGCAAAAAAACCGAAACACAAGCTGCTCGATGTATGGAATGCGGTATACCATTTTGTCATAATGGTTGTCCTCTGGGAAATATTATACCTGACTTTAATGATGCTGTGTACCACCAAAACTGGAAACAAGCATACGAAATATTAAGTTCTACTAATAATTTTCCTGAATTTACCGGAAGGATTTGTCCTGCACCATGTGAAGCTTCATGTGTTTTAGGAATTAATAAACCACCGGTTGCAATAGAACATATTGAAAAAACAATCATTGAAAAAGCATATCAAAATGGTTGGGTTGTAGCTTGCCCGCCTCAAGTTCGTACCGGCAAAAAAGTAGCTGTAGTAGGTTCAGGACCTGCAGGATTGGCAACAGCAGCACAATTAAATAAAGCAGGACACACGGTTACCGTATATGAACGCGACGATAAAATTGGTGGATTACTGCGATATGGAATTCCAGATTTTAAATTAGATAAATCGGTAATTGACAGAAAAATTCAAATACTTGAAGAAGAAGGTATCAAATTTCAAGTAAATGTAAATGTTGGTGTAGATGTTACCGTAGATTATTTATTACAAGAATACGACGCAGTAGCATTGTGCGGCGGTTCTACAATTCCTCGCGATTTACCTATTCCGGGACGCGAAAACAAAGGAATTTACTTTGCTATGGATTTCTTAAAAGACAATAGCAAACGTGTACAAGGCAGCAAAGTATTACGCGATGAGCCAATTAATGTAAAAGGTGCAAATGTATTAGTTATTGGTGGCGGTGACACAGGTAGCGACTGCGTTGGAACATCAAACAGACATGGTGCTAAATCAATTACTCAAATAGAATTATTACCAAAACCTAAAACTGAACGAGGTATTGATGATCCTTGGCCTATGTGGCCTCAAATTCTTCGTACATCATCATCACACGAAGAAGGATGTCAACGCTTGTGGTCGGTAAGTACCAAAGAATTTATTGGCGATGGTAAAGGCAATTTAAAAGCTGCTAAAATTGTTGATTTAGAATGGGAAACTCCAAAACCGGGACAACGTCCTAACTTTAAAGAAATACCGGGTAGCGAACGTGAAATTCCATGTGAATTTGTTTTCCTTGCAATGGGGTTTGTAAATCCACAACACGAAGGTTTATTAGATAATTTGAAAGTTGCATATGATGACAGAGGCAATGTAAAAGCAGAATATGGTAAATATGCTACAAGCGTTCCTAAAGTATTTGCAGCAGGTGATATGCGCAGAGGACAATCATTAGTAGTATGGGCTATTCATGAAGGTCGTGAATGTGCAGTTGCTATAGATACATTCTTAATGGGATATTCAAATCTTGAAGCAAAAGAAACTTCAAGATATTCATTAAAGTAATTTATAATCAACTTGTTATTAACAAAAAAATAAATCTTGATATTTAAAATCAGAAAAAAGGCAATTATATGATTGCCTTTTTTTTTATATTTTTTTTACATTTTTTCTTCATATAATTTGGCTTGAATAAAAAAAACACTACTTTTGCACCGTCAAAAAATGATTGACCGATTCCGTAGCTCAGCAGGTAGAGCACATCACTTTTAATGATGGGGTCCTGGGTTCGAATCCCAGCGGAATCACTAAAAAAGGCTATCTAAAAAAAGATAGCCTTTTTTATTTTATCATAATAACCTTATAACAATATTTTCATGCTTACGTTTGCAATCTACTTTTTTTAATTTGTCTTTTTTATAAAAACACCATAACTATCATATGTATTCCTGATATAATCAATAAAATTTCAATTATAATTATACACACTCTTTTTGACACTTTTTCGATAATTTTTTTCCCAAACCAACTACCAATAATCATAGCAATACCTATAAATAAGCCATAGTATAGTTCGGTACTATGTATTAAAGAAAATGTATTATACACTAGTGTTTTACTCAAATGCATAACTAAAGCGGTAAAAGCTTCGCTTGCTATATACGCTTGTATAGAACTGTTAATTCCTAAAAATACAGCTGCTCCTAATGGCCCTGCACTTCCGGCAACTCCCGAAAAAAAACCAGTAACAGCTCCTCCTATACATACACCTGTATTAGTAATAAAATATTGGCGTTTACCAATTTTTCGATATATTACAACAGCTATTAAAAAAAAACCTATTGCTGCTTTTATATAACTACTGTGAATACCAACAAATAATAAACTACCAAGAATTGTTAATGGTACTGCGGTACTTATAAATAATACTATTGGTTTCCATTGTAATTCTTTACGACCAAACCAAACCCTCGATGCGTTTCCAAACAATTGAGCAATAGTTAACACAGGTACAGCAGATGTAATTCCTATTAATCCACTTAAAACCGGGAGCAACATGAGAGCCCCTCCAAAACCGGCAATACCGGATATAGTGGCAGCAACTATACTTATTAAAAAAAGTAACACAAACATTTATCTAGGCATAAACAAAATTACACAAGCTCCTATTACACAAATCGTAGCTCCTATAATGTCCCATCTATCAGGGGTAATATGTTCAACTATATACAACCAACATAAAGAAGCTACTATATATATACCTCCATATATTGCATATGTCCTCCCGGCAAATTCGGTGTGAACTTTTGTAAGTAAATAAGCAAATACAATCAAAGAAACAACAGCAGGTATAAGCACATATATAGATTTATTGAGTCGTACATATGACCAAAATAAAAAACATCCAAAAATCTCAAAGAATGCAGCACTTATAAAAATACTTATATCTTTCATGCAAGCAATCAAAATGTATCAATCAAACAATTAATTTAATCTTCAACTAACTCAAAATTATTATCATAGACTTCTAATGTCCATTTATGAGTGCCGGCTCCTTCTACAACAAAATTGCCAAAATAGTCTCCTCCTATTTGATGACTTCCTTCTTGAATTGGTTTATACACAGATTTTTGCTGAATAGGTATGGTATCAAATTTTACCGTATCATCTATTATAATAGTTACAGGTGTACTACTTAAATTTCTAATTCGTATATGATGATCGGGTTCTTTAACACAAGCTACGATTATCAAAAGAGAAATTATAATTACATAATGTTTCATAATGTTTTATTCTAATTAAGATTTCGGTGAATATGTATTGGTATGTATTTTACTATATTGTAATTGTTCTAAATCAAATTCGGAACGAGTTTCGTTTTTGTAACCAATACTAATAATAGATTCAACTTCAAAATGCTGAGGTATACCCAATATTTTTTTTATATATTCCGACGACATTTCACCCGATGCATGCATTCGCTTATGAACTTGTACCCAACAACTTCCCAACCCCATATCTTCGGCCGCAAGTTGCACATAAATTGATGCTATAGATGTATCTTCAACCCACACATCACTTTTTGCAGGGTCTGCTATAATTACAACAGCCAAAGGAGCATCTTTTACAAACGAAGCTCCATGAGGTTTACAATCGGCTAATAGTGTAAGAATTTCTTTATCGTCAACAAAAATAAATTCCCACGGATTGCTACGCTTACTTGCAGGCGACATAAGCAACACTTGCTGTAATTTTGTAATAATATCTACAGGTATTACATCTGGTTTATATTTACGTGTACTACGACGTACTTGTGCTAATTTAAAAAATGATTCCATATTGTATGTATTATTTAATTTAATGACGGATCACGCGGAAAATCTGCCCATGCTTTGTATTTGCTTCCCATTTTAACTAACGTAGCATTCCATAATTTTTCTTCGCTATGTGTTAATATAGTATCAACACCAATATCGGTAACTACCCAAGAATTTGCTTGTATTTCATCGTGCAATTGTAATTTTCCCCAACCGGAATAGCCCATAAAAAAACGTATTTCATGAGGGTGTATTAATTGTTTTTTTATTAGACTCCTTACTGCATCAAAATTACCTCCCCAAAACAATCCGGGTTTTATTTGAATACTATCAGGAATCATATGTCCAAGCGAATGAAGCATTTGCAATGTATCGTTTGCAACAGGACCACCTATACACACTGTAAATTTACTTCGTGGAATATCATCTACCAATTCATGTAAAAACATTGGTATTCTTTTATTCAGAATATACCCAACACTTCCTTCAGAATCATGCAATGTAAGTAATATTACCGAACGACTAAAATATGTATCGTTTATAAACGGCACCGACAATAGTACTTTACCAACAGCTGGTTCTACATGATTGTGAGTAATATTGAAAATATCTAAATTCATTGTACCAAATTATTTGTTATAAAAATACATCTTAATTTTACAATTTCAAAATTTTTACAATCCATTCACCAATATCTTCATAAGTAAACAATATGAATCAATACTAAATTTTTAAAATTACAGTATTCCACATACCCCATTCAAAAATTATAAAGGGTAATTAGATTTATGTACACACATATATTTTTTTATACATTTAGAAAAAAATCAAACGATATCCAGACATTCCTAAAAATAAACATATAGCATTAGAAAGAATATCTGCAAATTCAAACT
>JAJUFK010000296.1 GCA_029266015.1 Bacteroidota bacterium | reverse complement strand
TGCAACAAAGCAAGTTATGGATAATATTGGAGCAATTTTACATGCTGCCGACATGGATTTTACTCATGTTGTAAAGTGCAGTATTTATGTTACTGATATTTCAAAATTTGCAGAAGTCAATGCTGTTTATTTTAATTATTTTGAGTCACCGTTTCCTGCTCGTGAAACAATTCAGGTTGCAGCGTTGCCAATGGGAGCTATGATAGAAATTTCTGCAATTGCTGTTAAGTAAGCCTATGTTACCTTGCAGTGAAGATAGATATAGAGGTATAACAATTCAAATACAAAATATACCTATAGAAGAGACTCGTTTTACTGTAGATGTACAGGAATGTATAGAAACATATAAACATCATCCGTTATTATGGATTACTATTCCAATTGAAAAGTCAAATTTAATTCCAATACTTACAAAACAGGGGTTTATGTTTCATAGTTGTGAATTGAATACACTTGTTTTAGTAAAAAAAAATATACAAGAAGCACATATACCAACAACTAAAAATTATATAGTTGGAGTAGGTGCTATTGTAATACAAGCAAATAAAATACTTGTAGTTCAAAATACTTTTTCTCATGAATTTGCCTTACCCGGAGGGCATATAGAAAAAGGAGAAACAATACAACAAGCCTTGCAACGAGAAGTTTTAGAAGAAACCGGAATAGATATACAATTTGAATCAATTGTAAATATTGGACATTTTATTCAAGGACAGTTTGGTGAATCTAATTTATATATAGTATGTACTGCAAAACCATTACATAATACAATTTCTATTCAAGATACAAGTGAAATTGTAACAGCTCAATGGTTGGCTATTCATGAATTTGTAGAATCACCATATGTAAATACCTATAATAAACAAGTAGTGAAAGCTACTGTTACAAATAAAGATTTAAAACTTTGTTTGCAACCAATTACATTGCGTGTTCCAAATGCTGAAGTATTTTTTTAAATCAGTACGTAATGAAATAAACACAATATTTTATGATTAAAATTCATGTGGTTTTTTCGAATTAATTATGTATAAATTATAAATTTGCAGCAATTTGTAAGGTTTAATACAATAACAATACTAAACAAAAAATAAAATTTAACTCATGGGAAAAAAAGCACTTTTAGTTATACTCGATGGATGGGGTATTGGAAATAATGATAAAACAAATGTAATTTACAGTACACCAACTCCATATTGGGATTATTTAATTCAAACGTATCCAAATTCACAATTACAAGCATCTGGTGAAAATGTAGGTTTACCTGATGGTCAAATGGGAAATTCAGAAGTAGGGCATCTTAATATTGGTGCAGGTAGAGTTGTATATCAAGATTTAGTTAAAATAAATTTGGCATGTAGAAATAACTCAATTTTAGATAATCCTGAAATTAAAAAAGCATATTCGTATGCAAAAAATAACGGAAAATCAGTTCATTTACTTGGTTTAGTTAGCGATGGCGGTGTGCATAGTTCATTAGAGCATTTATTTAAATTATGTGATATATCTAAAGAATATGGTATTACAAATACCTTTATTCATTGTTTTATGGATGGTCGTGATACTGACCCTAAAAGCGGTAAAGGATTTATAGAACAACTTGATGCTCATACAAAAAAATCGGCAGGAACTATTGCTTCTATTATAGGTAGATATTATGCAATGGATAGAGATAAACGGTGGGAACGCGTAAAAGAAGCCTATGATTTACTTGTGAATGGTATAGGAAGTAAAGAAACCGATATGATTGAAGCTATGCAAAAATCATATGATAATGGTGTTACCGATGAGTTTGTAAAAGCTATTGTAAATGCTAATGTTGATGGCAGAATTAAAGAAGGTGATATGGTTATATTCTTTAATTACAGAAACGATAGAGCAAAAGAATTAACAATAGTTTTGACACAAAAAAATATGCCAGAAGCAGGAATGAATATAATTCCAAATTTATGGTATTGTACTATGACTCCTTACGATGCTTCTTTTGAAGGATTACATATATTATTTGATAAAGATAATGTTGAAAATACGTTAGGAGAACACTTATCTAAACTTGGAAAAACGCAATTGCATATAGCTGAAACTGAAAAATATGCACATGTTACATTTTTCTTTAACGGAGGTAGAGAAACACCTTTTGAAGGAGAAGAGCGAATTCTTATAAATTCACCAAAAGTAGCAACATACGACTTAAAACCAGAAATGAGTGCGTATGAAGTAAAAGATGCTTTAGTAGCTGAAATTGAGAAAAATAAATTTGATTTTATAGTTGTAAATTATGCAAATGGAGATATGGTTGGTCACACAGGAGTGTATGAAGCCATAGAAAAAGCTGTAATAGCAATTGATAATTGTGTAAAAGACACAGTAGAGGCTGCAAAAAAAGCAGGTTATGAAGTAATAATTATAGCAGACCATGGAAACGCAGATAATGCTGTAAATGCTGATGGCAGTGTAAATACAGCACATTCATTAAATCCGGTTCCATTTGTATATATATCAGAAAATAAACAAACTCAAGTTTCAAATGGTATTTTAGCAGATGTTGCACCATCTGTATGTAAAATATTAGGAATTAGTCAACCATTAGAAATGACAGGGAAACCATTATTATAAAAATAATAAACAGATGTATTATAGGAGGCTGTATCATTTTATGATGCAGCCTCCTTTTTTTATAATTCATGATAATTTAATTTGTTAACGTAATGATTCTATAGTTTGATTTACTATAAGTTCATAAAACGGATTTGGATCATTATGAACTTGCACTTGTTCCAATGCTTTATAATAAGCTTGTTTAGATATAGCATCACCTTTTAAATTTGTAATTGTATACCCGTTATGCAGTAAAATAAAATTCATAAGCAATCGAGCAGTTCTGCCATTACCATCTATAAAGGATGTATAGTAACTAATCGTACATGCATTTCTGCCGCCAAAATAATAGGATGTAATACATTTTTAATTTTTTAACTATCTAATTTTTAGGGGAGTAAAAAATAATAGCTTTACTTGTATCTATATTGCTTTTATGTAAAGCTCTATCATACACATAGTAAATAAGTTGAATAGTGTCATAAGGAAACAAATTTTGAGCAAAATCTATAGAAATAGTTACATCGGCTTTAATAAATTTTTT
>JAJUFK010000188.1 GCA_029266015.1 Bacteroidota bacterium | reverse complement strand
GTTAAAAATTGTGTTCAGTTTGTGACAGGTGAATTACAAAAATATATTTTTACTTCTGTTCCTATCAATGTTTCAGTTACTTGGACTGAATTATCCAGCAATGTGAGTGCATATGCAAAACCATCTTCAATGATTTGTAATCTTAATGGGTTACCTTTAAAAGATATATTATATCCAATAGCTTTAGCCGAAAAAATTCTAGCAAAAAATTTAAATTATAATAATCCGGATATTGAAATAGTTATTAATTCTAAAATTTCTTGGCAAGCAAATTATTCTAATCCAATTAATGAAAATGCCTATGATATGGCTACAATATTACTTCATGAATGTATTCATGGATTAGGAATGCTTGGAAATTTTACAAAAGACAATGGTGTTCCTACATTAATAGGGTTTCCAACGATATTTGACACATTTATTACGTATGCAAAAAAAGTTAAAATAGCATCTCTTTATGAAAACGGTGATATTTCGAAAGATTCTTTAACTTCATTGCTTACTTCGGATTCATTATATTGGTCAGGTTCTTATACCAAAGCGTTTTTAGGGTTTTCCCCTGAATTATATGCACCAAAACAATTTGATTTTGGATCTTCAGTTTATCATTTTGACGAACTTGTATTTCCCAAAGGAAATTCTAATAGTTTAATGACGTATGTTTTAACAAAAGGTGAACGCATTCATTCTCTTGGTATTGCTGTTCAAGGTATGTTGGCTGATATAGGCTGGACAGATTATTATATTTCTGATTTTCCTAAAAGTAATACTATAAATGTATTACAAACTCAACAATTTACACTATCATGTCAAGAAGATTTATTTGTTCCTAATAGTCAAACACTATTATATTCATATGATGGAGGAAAGAATTATTTGGAAAAATCTATGGATTATGAAACTATAAATAATTCATATAATGCAATAATTCCTGTTTTTCCGTTTGAACATACTTGTTCATATGCTTATAGAATTGTTACTTTGCAAAATGACACATTATATTATCCATCAAATTTTCCTAATCATTTATTTTCTTTTTACGTAGGAGATGATACAATTGCTCCCCAAATTGAACATAATGATTTAAAAACTATATTGATAGAAGATTTAGCAATAGAATTTTCAGCAATTGTTACCGATAATTTCTCTGTTGATTCTGTGTATGTAGACTATATAATTGGAAGAAATGACTTTGCTCAGATTATAAAAATGGGTAAACAATCAATGAGTTCCCAAAACTTTGGGGTATTTTCAACACAAGTAAATTTTGAACATTTGCAATTACAAGAAGGAGATATGATTGCTTATACAATTGTAGCTGTCGATGTAAGTTCAAATATTTCGTATGTTGTTCCAAAGAATTCTTATATATTTAGTTCTTTTGAGTCGAAGAAACAACCATTATCTTATTTTATGACTGACTTTGAACATGATAGTATACGTTCATATTTTAATTTAGATAAATTTTCAATTACAAAACCAATAGGTTTTTCATCAAAGGCATTACATACGGAACATCCTTATTCATCTTCAGGTAAAGATTTGACATATAAACAATATATTGCAGACTTAAAAAATCCAATAATAATAGCTTCAAATCCTGCTTATATTGAATTTGATGAAATAGTATTGGTAGAACCTTCACTTGTAAATGTGGAATTTGGTGAATATGGATTTTGGGATTATGTTGTTGTTGAGGGAGTTAAAAATAAGAAAACAGATGAATGGAAACCACTTGGTAAAGTAGGATATGATTCGCGAGCAAATTCAAATTGGCTTACGACATTTTATTCTGCATTAGATAATGAAAAAAATAGTATAGCAGTGCCACAAGAATCATTATATAGAAAAAGAAAAATTAATTTACTGGAGAATAAATTTTTTAGAACAGGTGATACTATATATATACGATTTCGATTGCAGTCTGATTTTATTGTTACTGGTTGGGGGTGGAGTATTGATAACTTAAAAATTCAAGAAAGAATAGCGACAAATACTTATAGTTTGTTGAATAAGACAAATATTATGTATCCTAATCCTTGTAAAAATTCAATAACTATTATAAATATTGATTCAATTTATTCTATTCAATTATATACATTACATGGAGAAATTGTAAATGTTGAATTATCTAATAGAACTATTGATGTATCTAATCTAGTTCCGGGCTATTATATATTGGTTATAAGGGATATTTCCGGTAAAGTTTGGAAAGAAATTGTAATTAAAGAATAATTAGTTTTTTGTAAAAAAATGAATCCCGGAATGTTCAATTTTTCCCTCATTATTTTCCATAAAGAATGAAACATGAAATGTTCCATTAAATGTATAATTTCCTGAACCATATATTGTATATTGATTTCCTATTTTATCAGTCCATACTGTTTCCGGAATTATGATTGTCTTATCTTGATCTTTTCTAAATATATATGGTACATTTTGACCAATTAAAGGGAAATCCCAAAAATTGGTATTATATAGAACACTATCATTTTGAGATTGAATAAAAGTAACAGGATATGTAGATTCTGTAGAATTTTCAAAGCAACTATAATTACCGGTAAAGTATGATATAAATGATTCTCGTGTAAAAAAAAGAGTGCAATTTTGATAATTTTTTGATGTATGAATCTTATTGTTTTTAGAAATTAATTTACAATCTAAAGAAAATGTACCACCTTCCCACACTTTAGTATTTTTGATATGAATATGAATAGTATCTATTATAGTAGTAGGGGTAATTATTTGTATAGAATCATACCAAAAATCAGTGTTTTTGATAAAATAGTTTGATGTAACTCTTACAACTATAGTATCATTTTGATTGAGTGATTTGCCAAAAACTTGAAAAGGCAAATTCAATGTATAAGGTGACGTTTCTGTATACAATAAAGTTTGATGAATAGTTTTCGTTGGGAATTCAATATATGTAGTATCTATAATAGGGTTTATATAAGAATTTTCTTTACATGAAATAAAACCTATACATATACATAGTATGATATATAAAATTCTCATTAGTATCCGGGATTTTGAGTTATATTTTTATTTGTTTGAATTTCTGAATATGGAATAGGGAATGTGTATTTATAATTGTTACATGACAATATACAGTTATTTGTATTACAATTTTTTCTCGCAATATCTTGATGAAGGCGTTTGAGTTGAAATAAACGTTTACCTTCAAATGCAAATTCTTTTCTGTATTCTTCGTAAATTTCATTAAGTAAATTGTCTCCGGTAAGGGTAACTGGTTCTTGACTATTGTATGCTCGTTGTTTTATTGATTGTAATGCTTGTTGCGATAATGTATAAAAACCTGGAACAGTTTTGCCTTTATTAGCATAGGCTTCTGCTAGTATAAAATATAAGTCACTTGCTCTAAAAACAGGTATATTATTAATTCCTAATGTATTATTTATTTCAGGGAATTTTATAAAATAATATTCTTGATATTTTTGAATAAATTGAGATCGAATATCAGTTGTATTTATTATTTCTAGTAAGTCTTCGGAAGGAACTATTCCTCCATATCCTTTTGGAGAAAGCATATGACCAATACTATTGGTTCCTGGGTTGTCTGTTGGTGTCATACATACCGAAAAAATGCTTTCGGTACTATATTGTTGACTCCATGATTGAATGAACGTATTGTTTTGTTCGAGTTGAATGGATTCTAATGCTTTATTGGCATATTCAATAGCTTTATTATAATTTTTCAGGTGTAAATATATATTTGCAACAAGAGTTTGTGCTGTTTTTTGATTACAACGAAGCGGTGAAAATGTTTGTTGTTGAAGTAAAGTATCTGCATGGAGAGCATCTGTAAGTATTTGATTGAATACTGTATTAACAGAACTTCGAGAAACTTTTTTTGCACTGTCAAGACTTATTGGTGAGGTTATAAGCGGTATTCCGGCATGCCCGCCTTTACCATTAGCACCGGCAATGCCTGAAGTAATAGAATAATCATGAGCAAAAAGACGAACTAAATCATAATAAATAATAGCTCGTAATGTAAGAGCTTCTCCTTTTATAATGTCTTTTTCTGATTGTTTAAGGTGTGTATTTTTTTCAGCGGCAGGCAAAATAGCATTTATATTTATAATAATATTATATGCAATAGCCCATAGTTGAGATAATTCTTCGTTGTTTGCAGTTACACTCCACGAGTAAAATGATGAAAAATGACCAACATTTTTGTTTGAAAGTTTAGCATTGTCTGTAAATGTTTCTTGTATTAATATAAAATTTCTACCATAATAATATTGACTTTGTAATTGGCTATAGCAGCCATTTAAAGCAGATTTTATGCCTTGCGCAGATTCTAATAACTTATTATTTGTAGTTGCAAACGATGGTTGTTTATCTAAGAAGTTATTGGTACAACTGCTACAAAGATACAATATGAAACTATATAGTATAATTCGAGTCATTGTGTTTGAAAATACAATCAAAATTACTATTAATATCTTAATTTGTTGTCATATTCAATCCATTTTTTTAATACGTCTTCAGCATTTTGACGAGGTATGCAAATGGTTGAAATAGACCGTTTATTTATTGGTAGTAGAATTTCATCGTAAATGAATTTATCGTCAAACCCAGCTTTTGCGGCATCATTGCGAGATGATGAAAATACAATTCGATTTATTTTCGCCCAATATATTGCCCCTAAGCACATTGGACATGGTTCACATGACGAATATAGAGTGCAATTTTCTAATGAAAAATGTTGTAATGTATTTGTTGCTTTACGAATTGCTTCTATTTCTGCATGTGCTGTAGGGTCATTGTTTATTCGAACCATATTTCCTGATTCTGCAATTATTTTATTTTCTAATGTTATTACCGCGCCAAAAGGACCGCCGCCATTATCAATATTTGCTTGAGCTATTTCTATAGCTCGTTGTAAAAACTGAATATCAAATTCTGAGTTCATATTTTTATGTTTTTTTAGTCTTAAATGTAATGATATTCTGTGATATATTTTTTTAATTTGCAAAATAATTTTTGCTTATTCTATGGTTATTTTTATATGGGAATTAAGCATGTATATAATTACAAAATGTAT
>JAJUFK010000261.1 GCA_029266015.1 Bacteroidota bacterium | reverse complement strand
GCTAATGCAGAATTATTCATGGGGTATATACATGTTTATTTCAGGCAATGAAATTAACACATAAAAAGTGTAAAAACAAGTAAAATACAAAGAATACAATTCTATAAACAAATGAAAATATAGTAAAACCTAAACTGTAGTAATACTTTCTATTGCAATTTTTGAAGCTCTTTGTTCTGCTTCTTTTTTTGTATTGGCTTTTGCAGTAGCTACTATCACATTATCAATAGCAACAGTAGCCACAAAAGACATTACATTATCGGTTTCTGAAAGCTCTGTTTCTTCAGAATTAAAAACAACCGTTTGTTTACGTTTTTGCACTATTTCTAACAATTGACTTTTGTAATTGGTATCATTTGCTTCTAGAAAAGCAATATCAAAAAACTTCTCAATTACATTTGTAATAAAATATTTTTTTGTAAACGTATAACCTTTATCCAAATACATTGCTCCAATGAGAGCTTCAAAAGCGTTTCCTATAGCATCATTTTCTTTAACATTGAGAATACTTGATTGTAAATAAGAATCTAAATGCATATGAACAGCTATTTGATTCAAAGATTTTCTGTTCACAATTTTTGATTTCATTTTGGTAAGAAATCCTTCGGGTTCATGAGGATACTTATGAAAAAGATAATCGGCAATAATAGTATCAATAATTGAATCGCCCAAAAATTCAAGACGTTCATTGTACTGTTTGAATTTAGTTTGAGAATTTACAGCCGATTTGTGAGTAAAAGCTTTACGATAATAATGTAATGAACCGGGAATATATCCAAGCAAATAACATAATTGCAAAAAAAACTCCTTTTCTGCAGGTTTACAAAAAAGGAGTCTTATGTATTTTAAAATTCGCACAAAAAAGAATTATCCTTTGAATTTTTTAAGAATTATAGAACCATTGTGACCACCAAATCCAAATGTATTACTCAACACATACTCAACTTTTCTTTCTTGAGCCTGATTAAGCGTTAAATTTAATTTGCTGTCAATATTAGGATCTGCTTCTTTAAAATTGATAGTTGGAGGAATTATTCCTGTTTGTAATGCAAAAATAGAAGCTACTGTTTCCATAGCACCGGCAGCACCAAGTAAGTGTCCGGTCATAGATTTGGTAGAACTAATATTTAATTTATACGCATGATCACCAAATAATTTGATAATTGCATTTGTTTCGGCAATATCTCCAAGAGGAGTAGCTGTACCGTGAACATTAATATAATCAATATCAGTTAATGAAATACCTGCATCTTCTATTGCATATTTCATTACGTTGGCTGCACCAAGTCCCTCGGGGTGAGGTGCAGTAAGATGATGAGCATCTGAACTCATACCACCGCCAACAACTTCGGCATAAATTTTTGCTCCACGAGCAATTGCATGGTCATATTCTTCAAACAACAATGCAACACCACCTTCACCCATAACAAATCCGTCACGAGTTACATCAAACGGACGTGAAGCTGAAGCATATTCTTCGTTGTTTTCAGACAACGCTTTCATTGAATTGAAACCACCTACTCCACTTTCATTAATTGTTGCTTCTGACCCCCCTGTAATATACATTTTAGCTTTACCCAAGCGAATATAGTTAAATGCATCAATCATAGCATGTGTAGATGATGCACATGCAGACGTGGTTGCATAACTAGCACCTCGCAATCCATACCGAATCGAAATATAACCTGCTGCTATATTCGATATCATTTTAGGTATAAAAAACGGGTTAAAACGGGGCGTTCCATCACCTTGTGCAAATGCAGTAATTTCTGTTTGGAATGTAGATAAACCACCAATTCCCGACCCCCAAATTACTCCTATTGAATCAAGGTCTATATTGTCTAATTGTAATTGTGAATCTTGTAGGCATTCCGCTGCGGCAGCCATAGCATATTGTGCATATGGATCCATTTTTCGGGCTTCCTTACGGTCTACATATAAAGAAATGTCAAAATTTTTAACCTCACAGGCAAATTTTGTTTTAAACTTCTCAGTATTGAAGTAAGTGATAGGTGCACTACCACTTACTCCATTTGTGAGATTTTTAAAAATTTCTTCTACAGTATTTCCAATTGGAGTGAAAGCACCGATACCGGTTACCACTACTCTTTTTAATTCCATAGATTGAAAATAAAGTGAATAATGATTACTTCGAGTTTTTCTCGATGTAAGAAATTGCGTCACCAACTGTAGCAATACCTTCGGCTTGCTCATCTGGAATAGCAATGTTGAATTCTTTTTCGAATTCCATAATTAATTCTACAGTGTCTAATGAGTCTGCTCCTAAATCGTTAGTAAAATTAGCTTCAGGAGTAACTTCGCTAGCGTCAACACCTAACTTGTCTACAATGATTGCTTGTACTTTTGATGCAATTTCTGACATAGTTTTTACATTTTTAGTTAATAATAATTTTAAATTAATTTTATGCTGCAAATAACTATATTTTTTTTTATTCAAAAAAGAAAAAACTAATAAAATTTTTTTGTTAATTTTTTCTGTTTTCTGATAATCAATAATTTATATTTTTGCACTCTGTAAGTTATTAACAAGTTATTCATTATTTTATGCCAAAAATTGCAATTTTCGCCTCAGGTTCAGGTACTAATACTCGAAGAATTATAGAATATTTTACTCATTCCGATATTGAAATTTCAAGAATTTATACAAATAATGCCCAAGCCGGAGTTGTTGAAATAGCACATAACAGTAATATTCCTGTTTGTATTTTTAACAAATCGGAATTGTATGAATCAACTATTGTTTTGAATCAATTACAAAACGACAATATTTCATGTATTGTGTTAGCAGGTTTTTTACTGCTTATGCCAGCAAACATAATTCAAGCTTTTGAAAAAAGAATTATTAATATTCATCCTGCCTTACTCCCTAAATATGGTGGCAAAGGAATGTATGGCATGCATGTGCACCGTGCTGTTGTAACCAATAAAGAAACTAAAACCGGTATTACAATACATGTAGTTGATGAAATATATGACAATGGTACTATTCTGTTTCAAGCCGAATGTACTGTATTACCACACGATACTCCCGAAACTATTGCACAAAAAGTTCATGAATTAGAATATGAACATTTTCCTCGTGTAATTCAAGAATACGTTGTATTATTGCATAAATAGTAAATATTATAAAAGAACATGAAATATTCAAAAAGTATTGAAGCGTTTAAACAGGCTGTTACTGTAATTCCGGGTGGAGTAAATTCTCCGGTTCGTTCATGCAAAAGTGTTGGAGGTAACCCTGTGTTTATTCAATCTGCTCAAGGAGCATATATTACCGATATTGATGGTAATTCTTACATAGACTATGTTGGTTCTTGGGGACCTATGATTTTAGGACATGCTCACCCACAGGTAATTGAAGCTATATATAAAACTGCTTTACAAGGAACAAGTTTTGGAGCACCTACAGTAATTGAAACAGAAATGGCTCAACTTATTTGCAACATGATGCCAAACATAGAATCTGTGCGCATGGTAAATTCGGGTACAGAAGCAACTATGAGTGCTTTGCGGCTTGCTCGTGGTTATACCAAACGCGATAAAGTTATTAAATTCGAAGGTTGTTATCACGGTCATCATGATAGTTTCCTTATTCAAGCAGGCTCAGGTGCATTAACCCTCAGCACTCCCAATTCGCCGGGAGT
>JAJUFK010000303.1 GCA_029266015.1 Bacteroidota bacterium | reverse complement strand
GGTCATCTTTGAGTTGGGTAATAGTAGCAGGAACTATTGGTGTATTTAAATGATGTACTGTGAATAAAATTACAGCATTATTTTTACAAGTATTTGGAGCTGTATATTCTACATTTATTGGTATAGCAGTATTTTTAGTAGTTACCAATGCCGGATTAAATGTGTTTCCACTTACACCTTGTCCTGAATTAGAATATGTGCCTCCGGGCATATCGGTAATGGTAGTTATTGTTTCAATAGGTGAATCTTCACAGAATTGAGTTGCTACATTCGTTATGGTAATAACAGGTAATGGTAAAATTGTAAGAGTCACAGTGGTAGTTGGTCCTTCACATCCTAAAGTAGATGTTACTTTCCATGTGTGTGTAGAAGCTACCGTGTTCGATACTGTAGGTGTAAAAGAATTGCCTGTAAATACTACCGAATTTGCAGCATTATACCATTTAATGGTTCCTGCAGTTGAGGTATTAAACGATGGTATAGTACTACCACTACAAATAGTATAGTTTGCATTTGTTACTACAGGTGCCGGTGTTGTACAATTGGAAACAGTAAATGTCATACATGCCGGATTACTTGTGCACGTTCCGTCGCTTTCTGTCACACAATAATCCCACGAACCAACCGAAGAACTTGAAGGATGTGTATATGTAGAGCCTGTTCCTATTACAGTATTAGTTGAATTTCTCCATGTAAGTGTACCTCCCGACCCTGTGGCTGTAATAGTTAAATCTGATGAATTTATTTCAACATTTTTATTGCTTACAGTTGGCGGATTTATATTGACTAATGTAAAGTTTTTCGTGTCTGTATTGGTACAATTTGTTGTTGGGTCTGTATATTCATACGTAACTATATGGTTACCTGTTGATAAACTTGAAGGGTCAATAGACGTAATTGTTGATCCGTCTAATTTTAGAATACCTCCGCTTGGTGTAGTTGCAGGAGTTATATTCGAGCCATTTTTACATACAATAGCAGGTATTGAAACAGATACAGATGGTAAAGCATTTACGGTTATTGTTCTCGATGCTGTATTGGAACAGCCATTATTTGTGGCAGTATATGTAATAGATGTTGAACCTGCAACACTTGGAGTAAAATTATTTCCACTTACTCCTGTTCCGCTAAATGTTCCACCTGCAGGACTTGCATAAGTTGCTAAGTTTACATTTGAACTACCTATACATACATCTGGAAGAGAGTTAAATGTAATAACAGGTTTGGCATGTACTTGAATTGAAGTTGTCTGTGTTGTGGTACATGAGTTAACATCGGTATAACTATATATTATAGTGCTTGAAGTACCCGGTGTTATAACAGCCGGATTAAATTGTGTTCCGGTAATACCGGTACCACTAAATGTTCCACCGCTTGGAGTAGCATACGATGCAACCGAGAATGCTGCATCATATTCACAAACAGCAGGAATGCTTTGTAGTGTTACAGAAGGTAAAGCATGAACCGTAATTTGTTTGTTTAAAGTATTTGTACAATTAGTTGAAGCATCGGTATATGAATATATAAAATTATATGTTCCTGCCGTAGTAGGATTAAATTGTGTACATGTAATAGAAGCTTCTACACATGTAACTATTCCTGTTGCTTGTGATTTGTATGTATCAAAATTAATAACGGCTGAACCTTGGCATACAGAAGCGGGAGGAGTAAAGTTAACATTTGGTAACGCAACTATTTCAAAGGTAATACTAGTTCGCGGACTTTCGCACGATTCGGTATTATCATATTGTGACACTTCAAATGTATATGTTCCTACTGCTGTTTGTGTAGGTACATATGTTTTTGAAGGTCCGCTTTGTTGTTGTACGCCGCCATAATACCATCGAATATCTGTTCCTGCAGATGTAACTTCGAGTGTTTTATGCAAAGGATTGGTGTCGCCAAAACACATTTTTACACTATTTTGTACCGGTGTTGGTACTACTGCCGAACATGATGTAATTGTAAGAGAAACAGGAGTTGATGCAGATGTACAACCGCCTTCTGTACTCACTACATAATATGTGTAAACACCGGGAATACCTTGGGTGCCATTAGTAACTACTGTTTGGCTTGGCGTGTACGATGCTCCGGTTCCTACCTGTGTTGTTAATCCTGCATCGGAATACCATATTTGATTAGTTCCTGTAGCTGTTAAAGCAGGAACAGGCGGTACTAATGTATATACTTGTGACGCATTAGTTCCAATAGGTTTTGCTGGGTTATATACAGTAATATTGTTTGAAGTAGTATTTGAACAAACTCCATCAAAATAACTGTATGTGATAGTATATGGTTGATTTGGTGTTGCTAATGCCGGATTGAAACCTCCTGTAAGCGATATACTGGGACTTGCTGTAAATGTTCCTCCGGCAGGGGTTCCTGTAAGAGATATTGTAGTTCCACTTGCACAAGCGCTTGTAGGTAATGTAAATGAAACAGTTGGTTTTGCTTGTACTTGAATGCTTGTAGTTCCTGTACTAGTACAACCATTTAATGTATATGTATATGTAACAGTATGAGAACCAATTCCTGCAGTTGCCGGATTAAAAGTAGTTCCACTTACACCTGTTCCCGAGAAACTGCCGGTTCCACCTGTTGGTGTTGCAGTTGCCGATAATGTTATTGCTGATGCATCTATACATTTAGGAGTAACTGATTGAACGGTTACTGTTGGTTTTGGTTTTACTATAACTTGAATTTCAGCCCGAGCACTTTCACATGATCCAATTTTTTGTGATACGTAGTAGCTTGTTGTTCCGCTTGAATTAGTTGCTGGAGTAGGAGCAGTTGCAGAACTTGTTCCACCGGTAGCAACTGTGTACCATGCTAAATTTGTTCCACTTGCTGTTAATGCTGTTGCAACATCATTTTGACAGTAGGTTACTGGACTTGTAACCGTTGGTATAGTTGGTTCTGATACAATTACATCTATTTGAGCACTATTACTTTCACAATTGTTTAGTGTTTGAGAAACATAATACGAAGTTGTTCCATTATTTGCAGTACTTGGAGTAGGTGCTGTTGTAGAGCCTGTACCACCGGTAGCAACAGTGTACCATTTAAGAGCAGT
>JAJUFK010000333.1 GCA_029266015.1 Bacteroidota bacterium | reverse complement strand
CGTGTACACTCTTGCCATTTTCAAACTCCTTGAGTATTTTGGCAATCTCTTGGGAACTAAATTTTTTTGTTTTCATAATACAGTTTAAAATTAATACTTTTTTTATACTTTTAAACTGTCCGGTTTTTGGGGGAGCTTACAGGAGCATTGCAGGTGTTGCAAAAACATGGTATTACGGTATTGCGAGGTAATTCCGGTGAAGTTACGAGTGTTGTACATGATTATTTGCAAGGAAAATTAACAGATTCCGGGATTGGATGTGCAAGTCATGAGGCGCATCATGGTCATGGACATAATGGCGGACATACCTGTAGTCATTCACATACAAATACTGAGTTTTCGATTGATATATAGAGAAATGATATGACGAAATTAAATATGCAAGGTCCTGAAAATGTAAAACATATACAGGGCAGGCAATTGGGTATATGTGATAATCATTCCTCAAATTATACATTGGGAAAAGGAATGGGGCTTCGCCGAAAATCTGGTGGTGGCAAAGGTATGGCAAAACGATTACAAAGTGGACAGAATTATGATAGAACATAAACATACATTGAGAGTGCAATATCCTGATACAGATAAAATGGGAACTGTACATCATTCAAATTATGCTAAATATTATGAAACCGCTCGGTGGGAATTGTTTAGAAGTATTGGTATTTCATATAGTTCAATAGAGCAAGCAGGATATTTGTTGCCTGTAATAGAAATGAAAACTAAATTTTATAAGACAACATATTATGATGCTGAATTAACAGTAATAACAAAAATAGTTGGAATGAAAGGTCCTCGTATATTTTTTGAAAGTACATTGTATAATCAAGAAAATGAATTATTAAATTCTTGTGATATTGAACTGGCATTTGTAAAAAAAGATACATGGAAACCTTGTAGTGCACCTTTATTTGTTTTGGAAATATTACAAAAATATGTCTAAATCATGTATATTTGTAACAATTATGAATACTGATAAACAATATTATATTGATAAAGCATTAGATTTATTTAATCAAGGATATGCGTGTTCGCAAGCTGTATTGATGGCGTTTGCTTCTGATTTTGCAATAGATGAAACAACAGCAAAGCGTATAGCATCTACATTTGGCGGCGGAATGGGAAGGTTGCGCGAAAAATGTGGAGCTCTTACCGGAGGTTTTATGGTACTTGGGCTTGCTTATGGCAATACCATTCCTACCGATATGGACACAAAACTAAGTGCATATAGAAAAGTAAGAGAATTAAATACCGCGTTGCTTGAAAAACATGCAACAACACAATGTGGTGAATTGTTGAAAAAATATGTGAGTAAAGAAGGCGTGAAACAGAGAAAACATCATGCTATTATTTGTACTACAATGGTAGCCGATGTTACCGCTCAAGTATGGGAAATGTTACAAATAAATAATACATAAAAAACCAATGTGGTTGATATTTGCATTATTATCAGCATTTTTTGCAGCACTTACTGCAATACTGGCTAAAGTAGGTATTAAAGGTATTAATTCTGATTTAGCTACTGCTATTAGAACAATATTTATACTTATAATAGCATGGGGAATAGTTTTTTTTCGTCGTGAAATCTCCGGATTGCAGGGGTTAACTAAAACAAATATTATTTTTTTAGCATTATCAGGCGTAGCAACAGGTTTGTCGTGGATATTTTATTTTAAAGCTCTTCAAATAGGAAATGTATCACAAGTTGCACCTATTGATAAATTGAGTGTAGTATTTGCTCTTATATTATCAATGATTTTTTTACATGAAGTTATTACGTGGAAAATAGCTGTAGGAACTGCTTGTTTAGTAATAGGGGCTATAATTATTATTTTATGAAAATAATTCCATTAGTAGAAAATGTTGTGTATACCCATGGGATTAAAGCAGAACATGGGTTATGTATATATATTGAAACTGATAGTACAAAAATACTTTTTGATACAGGTCAGTCAGGTCTTTTTTTGGAAAATGCAAAAAGATTGCATATTTCAATTGAAGATATAGATGTTCTCATTTTGTCTCACGGGCATTATGATCATACCGGAGGATTGTATGAATTTATTGCCCAAAATACAAAAGCAGTCATTTATGCTAAAAAAGATATATGTACACCGAAATTTCATGCTGATGGACGTACAATAGGAACACCCTATAAACCTGAAATGTTAGAAAATAGAATGACGTATTTAGATTCCATTACACATATTGATTCACAATTATCAATAATTCCCAATATATCTATTTATTTTGAATTGGATACACATTTTTCAAAAATGTTTGTACAATCTTTAGATGGATTAATAGAAGATACGTTTACCGATGAGCTTTTTGTTGTTCTTCATTCTTCTGAATCAATTTCTATAATTACGGCTTGTTCTCATAGAGGTATTACCAATATATGTAAAACAGCACAAGAAATTTTTAAAAAACCTATTTATTCAGTTATAGGAGGGTTTCATACCAAGGATGCAGACAATTTGCAATATGAGTTAATTTCCCAATTCTGTAATACAAATGCTATATCATATATAGGAGTATGTCATTGTACAGGTGTAGAAAT
>JAJUFK010000422.1 GCA_029266015.1 Bacteroidota bacterium | reverse complement strand
ATGCAGATATTTCTGTAATTGGCGGTGTACAGACCAAACGGTTCAAAATGGTTACTGTACTTTTTTCAAGTATTAAAGGCTTTAATCAATTGCATGAGACCAAAAATGCTCAAGAGCTTATAGATGAGCTTGATACATTGTATTTTGAATTTGATACAATAGTTGAGCGATGCAATATAAAAAAAATAAAATCACTGGGCGATACATATATGTGTGCCGGTGGAATTCCTCAAAAAAACAGAACTAATCCTATTGAAGTTGTATTGGCTGCAATGCAAATTATGGATTTGTTGCGACGTAAAAAACAAGAAAATGCAGCGAGGATTTGGGATATAAGTTTAGGAATTCATACCGGACCAGTGCAAGCTATAATTTCCGGTAAAAAGAATATTTCATATGAACTTAAAGGAGATGCTGCTAATATTGCAAGTAGAATTGAAGCATATAGTTCGGCTGGTAAAATTATAATATCGGATATGACCTATGAATTTGTTCGTGATTTTTTTATTTGTGATAAAATTGGTGGATTACCTGTAAAATATACCGGAGTAATTGATATGTATGAAGTCATTGGATTTAAACCAAAATTTTCTGATGATGATTTATTGGTAATTCCCAATGAGAGATTTAAATTAAAACTTACTATTGTTAGGTTTGCTGATTTAGAAGAATATATACTCAACAGATTAGAAAAAGAATTACCGCATTATTTATACTATCATAATGTAAAACATACTATGGATGTGCTTATAGGTGTTGAGGTTATAGGAGTTGCCGAAAAAGTGAACGAAGAAGAATTATTATTGCTCAAAACAGCTGCATTGTTCCATGATATGGGGCAAATAGTACAATCAAAAGGACACGAAGAAATTAGTTGTAAATATGCACGTGATATATTGCCGCATTATGAGTATTCTCAAAAGCATATTGATGCTGTGTGTGAACTTATTATGGCAACACAATTACCCCCAAATCCTAAAAATTTGTTACAAAAAATTATGTGTGATTCTGATTTAGATTATTTAGGCAGAACCGATTTTATACCCGTTTCTGATACTTTGTACGAAGAATTGCATTATCAAAATATAATTTCAAACAAAAATGATTGGAACAAGATGCAAATTGCGTTTATATCAAAACATCAATATTTTACAAATTTTGCTAAACAAAATCGTGAAGTAAATAAACAAAATCAAATTAAGCGATTAAAACAGCTTATAGT
>JAJUFK010000045.1 GCA_029266015.1 Bacteroidota bacterium | reverse complement strand
GGTAATTAGATTTATGTACACCCATTTATTTTTTTCTACCTTTTGTAAAAAATCAAACGATATCCTGCCATTCCTAAAAATAAACCTATTGCATTAGAAAGAATATCTGCAAATTCAAACGAGCGTTGCGACAAAATTGGCTGTAATATTTCTATACTAAAACTTATACATATAAAACTCACTGAAGCATATACAAATACGCGTTTTTGCAATTTAGAATACGATGAATAATTATATAAGAATAATATCATTAACACTCCATATAATACAGAATGTATTACTTTGTCCTGATGTTTAAAAAGAAACCATTCGGGATTAAGAGTATTTTTGGGAGTAAAACTGCCATAAAGAATAAGCAAAAACCAAAGGATAGTCATCCAAAACTTACGAATAATCATAACAAATGTAATTTTTTCATTTCTTTTATATATGCATCATATTCTATAGGTTTTGCAACTATCACCCCATCTTGTATTATAAATATAGTAGGTGTAGCATAGGTAAAAAAAGCCTGCGACATAGCTCCATCCCATTTTTTAGTATCACATACTTGTATTGTTTTATTCCACTCCGGAATAGCATTTGTAAACTTTTTATAATCAGACAAAACAGTATCAAGCGATACGGTAACTAATGTGTATCCCGGCTCTTTTTTCTTTGCATAATCCAACACAATAGTTGGAACCATTTGAGTACAATGCCCACACCACGAAGCCCAAAAAACCAATACATATATTCCTTTTTGCATATCTTGATTTGAAAACGGTTTGCCTTGAACTGTATTGGTAGTAAATTCAGGTATTGCTGTACCCACACTCAGTTTTGTATTACTCAAAGCTTTTCGTTGCAACGTAGATTTCGACTGCCCCTCCACACATTGATTTTCTGCTAAATATTGTGCCGAAATATATTGCAACACATCGGTTGCCCCCATTGTTTCAAAACCATTCAAAAGATAATTTACAACAAAATCATAGGTGGTTTTGTATGGTTTTGTTTTAGAAAGAATTACATCAGCAGCTTGTTTAAATACGGTATTACTTTTACTTTTTTGGTATTGTTCCGAAAATAACCCTAAATATGATATACAAGCCGAAGTAAAAATATTTGTATTACACAACAATGTATCTGAAAAATCAACAGCATCAAAAAAATGAGCTATTTGATATGCTTTTTTTTCTTGAGCCGACACTAATGTAGGTGGTAATACGGGCAAAGATGATTGAATTATACGATACACAAACAGCCCTTTTGATTCTGTTTTCAATTGTTCTACAATACTCATAAAACTTGTAAGTAACTGTATATATTCTTTTTTGGTTAATTCTAAATATGATTTGCCGGTATAATGATCAAAAGTATATTCCAAAATATCAGCATTTGCTTCGAGCAACAGTTTCTGTTTGATAAACTCATAATACAATGCATTTTCTTTAGATTCAAGCACCTTAACATGTTTCAATTGCGTAATTTCTGTTTGCAAACGAACCGTTTCTTTATTAAAAATAAAAAACACTTCGGCATTTCGTAATTGAGGCAATACATACGAATACATACCAATAGGGCTTTTATCGGTAAAAACCGAACGAAAAGTACCACTCAAATCAGCCTGCACTGTATCTACAAAATACGACATATCACCCTCTATACGAGCAACATACGCCTGTTGCCCGCTAAACCCCGGTATTGTAAGACTAACAACATAATCCTTAGAAAATGTAGTTCCCCACCATACAACTATACACACAAAAACTATAATTTTTTTCATACAACTTGTATTACTTATTTTTTACGAAAATACATTTTTTTATAATGCTTACAACATTATTCATTACAAACCCATCCCTATTTTTTAACCTCTACAAAATAAATTATACAATCATATATACAACTCGTAATCATTTAATATATTTTCCTCAATTTTTTGAGCTATTTTTTTTGATTATTACAAGAAATAATATATTTTTGCCATGAATTTTCGAAGAATATGAAGGGGACAATTCGTCCCTTTTTTATTAAATATAATTTATGAATAGTATAATAACATACGAAAACATTCAAAATATAGTATCTTCTTTTATAGAAGGTACCGATATGTTTATTGTAGAAATTGCTTTATCAAAATCAAATAATATTACTGTGAGTATAGATTCACCACAAGGAGTAGATATAGACACTTGTGTAGAATTGAGTAGATACATAGAACAACATCTTGACAGAGAACAAGAAGATTTTGAATTAACGGTTGCATCGGCAGGATTGTCAGAACCATTTAAAGTACACAAACAATACCTTAAAAACATAGGCAAATTAGTACAAGTTCTTACAACCGAACATAAAAAATATATAGGAACATTAACATCGGTAACAGAACAAGAAATAACACTTACCTATACCGAATTGGTAAAAATGGGACCAAAAGGCAAAAAAAAAGAAGTAGAATCTACCATAACAATTCCATTTACAGGCATAAAAAAAACAACGTTAGAAATAATTTTTAAATAATAATTAATTATACAGTCATTTTCAAAAAAAAATAGAGAGATGAAAATAGAACATCAAAATTTAATTGAAACATTTTCTGAGTTCAAAGAACTTAAAAATATCAATCGTCCAACTATGATGCACATATTAGAAGATGTGTTCAGAAGTATGCTTAAACGAAAATTTAATATTGAAGAAGACGAAGATATTCAAAAAAGTTTCGATATAATTATAAATATTGACAAAGGTGATTTTGAAATTTGGCATAACCGCGAAGTTGTAGCCGACGATGAATTAGAAAACCCTTTACATCAAATATCTCTAAGCGATGCAAAAAAAATTGACGAAGATTATGAAATTGGTGAAGATGTAACCAACGAAGTAAAATTAGAAGATTTTGGACGAAGAGAAGTGTTAAGTATTCGTCAAAACCTTATTTCTCGAATCATGGATTTAGAGAAAAACAACGTTTACAACAAATATAAAGACCAAGTAGGTGAAATAGTAACAGGCGAAGTTTACCAAGTATGGAAAAAAGAAATTTTAATACTTGATGACGAAGGCAACGAGCTTATATTACCTAAAACAGAACAAATACCATCGGACTTTTTCCGCAAAGGAGATAATGTGCGAGGTGTAGTTGCCAGAGTAGAAATGCGAAATGGAAACCCGTTAGTTATAATTTCACGTACATCACCATTTTTCCTCGAAAGATTATTTGAATTAGAAGTGCCCGAAATTTTTGATGGCTTAATTACAATCAAAAAAATAGTTCGCATTCCGGGAGAAAAAGCAAAAATAGCTGTAGAATCATATGACGAACGAATAGACCCTGTAGGTGCATGTGTTGGTATGAAAGGTTCACGAATTCACGGTATTGTTCGCGAATTGCGAAATGAAAATATTGATGTAATAAATTATACTGCGAATCCACAATTATTTATTCAAAGAGCACTAAATCCGGCAAAAATTTCATCTATAGTAATAGACGAAGCGCATAAAAAAGCCGAAGTGTTTATGAAACCGGACCAAGTATCATTAGCAATTGGAAAAGGAGGAACAAATATTCGATTAGCAAGTCAACTTACCGGATATGAATTAGATGTATATCGTGACAATATAGAAGAAGAAGAAGAAGATGTAAACATTGAAGAATTTGCTGACGAAATTGACGAATGGATAATTCAAGAATTTAAAAAAGTAGGATGCGATACAGCGAAAAGTATATTAAAACTCAGCAAAGACGAATTGCTTAAACGTACAGATTTAGAAGAAGAAACAATAAACGAAGTGTTAGAAATATTACGAGCAGAATTTGAATAAAATCAAATGATATTAGTAACTATTTTTAGTATGAATTCAAAGAAGGTATTATGGCCATAAGATTAATAAAAGCATCAAGAGAATTTAATGTAGGTATTTCAACTATTGTTGAATTTCTTGAAAAAAAGGGACATACAATTGATTCAGATCCAAATTCAAAGATTCCTGATGAATTGTATCAATTAATTGAAAAAGAGTTTCAAACAGAAGGCTCAGTTAAAAAAGCAGCAAAACAAATTGATTTATCGGAAACCCGAAAAAAACAAGAAGTTATTACTATTTCTGATGTTGTAGAACATACTAAACAACCTGAAGAAGCAACTATTGAAACTGTAATTCCTGAATTTGAACATAAACTAAATGTAGTTGGTAAAATTGACTTACACCAACTAAAAAAAGGGAAACCGGTAAAAAAAGAAGAACCTTCGCCTGAAAAAACAGAAGAAGTTATCATTGAAAAAACAGAAAAAATAGTTGATGTTCCGGTAGTTGAAACTAAAGAAGCTGAACCTGAAATTGAAGAAGAAATTACCGATGACGATTATACTTTTGAAGAAACAATTGATGATGTTGATGTTCAAAACACTGATGATAGTGAAACTGATGACACACAAGATGTGTACAGACCCAATAAACCTGTCATTGAAAACACAGTTAAAGTATTAGGTCAAATAGATTTATCAAGTTTAAATCAAAAAACAAGACCCGATAGAAAATCAAAAAAAGAAAAAGAACAAGAACGGAGAGCTCGAAAAGAAAAATTTAAACAACCTATTAGTTCTGTAAACACAGACATTGAAAAATCTACTGATACCGAACCTACAAATAAAAATGAAGAAAAACTTCCAAAAGAAGAATTTTATAAAGCAACCGTTGATACACTAAAAAAACCTACCGTAATTGGTAAAATTGAATTAGACCCCGATGTAAAAGATGATTTTGAATTGCGAAAAAAACGCAAACGAATTAAAAAAGGGAAAATTGACTTATCGGCAAAAGATGTGTTTGACATGTATGATAAAGTTGAGAAACCTTTGAAAAAAGGTGGTCATAAAAAACAACGAATCATACACGAAGAAGTTAATCTTGAAGATGTTGACCGCCAAATTAAAGACACAATGGCACGGTTGATTGGTGGTAAAAAAACCAAATCATCAAAATACCGAAGAGACAAACGCGAGGCTATTCGACAAGAAATGGAGGAACAACAAGAACTCCAAAGTTTAGAAGAAAAAATACTAAAAGTTACCGAATTCATTTCGGCTAACGATTTATCAAGTATGATGAATGTTCCTGCAACTCAAATTATATCTACATGTATGAGTGTAGGTTTGTTTATTTCTCTTAACCAACGATTAGATGCAGAAACTATTCAATTAATCGCCGGTGAATTTGGATACGAAGTACAATTTGTTTCGGCCGATATTCAAGAAGCAATAGTTGAAGTAGAAGACAAACCCGAAGATTTAGTTCCTCGCCCTCCTATAGTTACTGTAATGGGACACGTAGACCATGGAAAAACTTCGTTGCTTGACTATGTTCGTAAAACAAACGTAATTGCAGGTGAAGCCGGTGGTATTACACAACACATAGGAGCTTATAGTGTTCAATTGCATGATAATAAAAAAATTACATTTTTAGATACTCCGGGACACGAAGCGTTTACAGCTATGCGTGCTCGTGGTGCACAAATTACCGATATAGTTATCATTGTAGTAGCAGCCGACGACAATGTAATGCCGCAAACAGTAGAAGCTATCAACCATGCTTCGGCGGCTGGGGTTCCAATTATTTTTGCAATTAATAAAATTGACAAACCAGGTGCTAATCCCGATAAAATTCGCGAACAATTAGCAAACATGAACTATTTGGTTGAAGAATGGGGAGGAAAATACCAATCGCAAGAAATTTCAGCAAAATTCGGTAAAAACGTAGACGAATTAATGGAAAAAGTATTGCTTGAAGCTGAACTACTTGAATTAAAAGCTAACCCAAATAAACCTGCTTATGGTACCGTAATAGAATCAGAACTTGATAAAGGTCGCGGTTACGTATCTACTATCATGGTTACAGCAGGTACACTGCGTGTTGGCGATATTTTATTGGCAGGAACACACACCGGTAAAGTTAAGGCTATGTTTAACGAACGTAACCAAAAAATAACTGAAGCCGGACCTTCTACTCCTGTTATTGTACTCGGATTAGATGGAGCTCCTCAAGCAGGCGATAAATTCCATGTAATGAAAACCGAACGCGAAGCTCGCGAAATTGCCAACAAACGAGAACAATTACAACGCGAACAAGAGCTTAAAACATTGAAGCATATAACACTTGACGAAATAGGACGACGTATTGCAATTGGTAATTTCCAAGAATTGAGTATAATCATTAAAGGTGATGTGGACGGTTCTGTTGAAGCTCTTGCAGATTCTTTAATTAAACTTTCAACAGAAGAAATTCAAATTGCCATAAAACATAAAGCCGTTGGTCAAATCTCAGAATCCGATGTATTGTTAGCTTCTGCATCTGATGCTATTATCATTGGTTTCCAAGTGCGTCCATCAATGGCTGCCCGTAAACTTGCCGAAAAAGAAGGTATAGACATACGGTTATATTCTATTATTTACGATGCTATAAATGAAGTAAAAGACGCAATGAGCGGTATGCTATCGCCTGAAATTAAAGAAGAGATTATAGGTAGTTGCGAAATTCGTGAAGTATTTAAAATTACAAAAGTGGGAACTGTAGCCGGCTGCTTTGTTACCGATGGCAAAATAGTACGAAATGCAAAAGTTAGAATAATCCGTGACGGTATAGTTGTATATACCGGTGAGTTAGGCTCACTCAAACGATTCAAAGACGATGTAAAAGAAGTTACTCGCGGTTATGAATGCGGATTGAATATTCACAATTACAATGATATAAAAGTAGGTGATATAATAGAAGTTTTTGAACAAAAAGAAGTAAAACGAAAATTATAATAAAAAAAAGGGAGTAAAAAAACTCCCTTTTTTTTTAATGATTATATCCTAATATTTTAAACATTTCTTCTGCCGACTGTTCTTCTCTATATACATAATCAATAATATTTCCGGTTTCGTCGCGGTCTATTATTATATGTTTTGGTGATGGTATCAAACAATGTTTAATGCCTCCGTATCCACTTATAGAATCTTGATAGGCTCCGGTATGAAAAAATCCAATATACAACGGTTCTTTTTCTTTTTCTGAATACGCAGGCAACATTACCTCCTGATTCAAATCTTCGGAATTATAATAATCTGAATGATCACAACTAATTCCACCAATATTTACGCGTTTGTATTCATTGTTCCATTTATTTACAGGCAACAAAATAAACTTTTCATGAATACTCCATGCATCGGGAATAGTATTCATAAGACTATTATTGATAATATACCAACTTTCGGTATCATTTTGTTGTTTTTGCTCAAGTACTTTAAATATAATGGCACCACTCTCTCCTACCGTATATTTTCCAAATTCTGTATATATATGCGGATCTTCTATTTTTTCTTTGGCACACGCTTCTTTTATATTTTTTATAATTTCGCCTATCATATACTCATAATCATATTCAAATCCTAAATGATTACGAATTGGAAATCCTCCTCCTAAATCAAAAGAATCCAACGTGTCACATTGTTTTTTTAGATGTATATACAATTTAAGTGCTTTTTGAAATTCACCCCAGTAATACAAACTGTCTTTAATACCCGAATCTACAAAAAAGTGAAGCATTTTTAGTTCTAAATTCTTTTTTGGTTTAATTCGTTTATTAAAAAAATGAATTATTTCATTAGGACGAATTCCCAAACGCGATGTATAGTAGGCCGATTGCGACTCTTCATCAATTGCCATACGCAATCCTATTTGCAATTTTTTGCGACCTAATACTTTTTCCAACCTATTTAATTCATCGGTACTATCAAGTATAGTTATGGTATTTTTAAATCCTAAATCACGAAGTAAAATTATTTTTTGTAAATAATCTTCCGTTTTGTATCCATTATGAACTACTATTAGTGATTTATCAACCTTTTTTTCTTGATATAATTTTAAAATTAAATCAATATCAAAAGACGATGATGTTTCTAAATTTACATTATGCTTAAGAGCTTCATTTATAACATGATAAAAATGATTGCACTTTGTACAATAGCAATATTGATATGATCCTTTATAATTATAATATTTTATGGCTTTATTGAATAAATTTCGAGCTTTTTTAATTTGTTCTCCAATTTTAGGTAAATATATAAACCGGAACGGGGTATCGTATTTTTCAATTAAATACTTAAGTGAAACTCCTTGAAAGGTCAAGAATCCATCTCTGAGGTCAAATCCCTCTTGAGGAAAGTAAAAACTTTGCTCAATCAAATTAAAATAAGTGTTTTTCATTCCTATACCATACAATTAAATTTTTTTGCAAATAAAATGTTTTTTTTGAGAGGGGGTATACTTTACAGTCGTTTTTTTAATACCTATACTGTATTTTTTTATAAAAAACTATTAATAAATAAATTACAGCCATTTTTTCTTCTTAAAATACAGCAGCATACCTACTGCTAAAAGCACCATAACACCCCACATTATAAAATAACTGTATTTGTAATGTAATTCAGGCAGGTAATCGAAATTTGTTCCATATATTCCAACTATAAATGTAAGCGGTATAAAAATAGATGCAAACATGGTAAGAAACTTCATAATATCATTTGATTTATTGCTTACATATGTATTATATACATGCAATTGGTCTGTAACCATTGAATGATATATTTCAATAGATTCGGCTGCTTGTGAAATTAATTCTTGTAAATCCTGATAATACGGCATAGTTACAGAATGCAGCAATTGCGATTCTGACTTTTGAAGTTGAAAAATGATTTCTTTGAGTGGTCGCACATGTTTACGTAAATAATTTACCTCATTTTTTAACTGATATATCTTTTGAGCAGTTTTAGGTAATGTTTGTATAATTTCTGTATCGGTATTTTCTATTTGTTCACCAATAATTTCTATAGTTTCCAAAGAATTATCGGCAATGGTATCTAAAAGTGAATATAATAAATAGTCAGCTTTTTCATTAGAAATTCTTCCTGCCTTAGCACGAATTCGTTGACGTACGGGTTCAAAATATTCGGCTACTCGTTCTTGAAACGTGAGAATATAATTAGTTCCAAGAATGAATGAGATTTGATCGCTGTGAATTTTTTTGTCGTCGGGGTTGTATATCAATGCTTTTACAATACAAGCTATATAGTCTTTTTCAATAACAATTCGGGGTCTGTGGTCTGTATTCACAATATCTTCGAGCAAAAGAGAAGAAATTAAAAATTGTTTACCAATTTGTTGAATTAATTGTACATCGTGTAATCCGTATATATTTATCCATGTAACCATATCGTCGCGCAAGGATATTTGAATATCGGCAGACGTAGCAATATCGTGTTCGGTATGCGAGTCAGTATTGTATTGAAACACGCGAACTTTTGATGTGTCCATTTTTTTTCTACCAAGAAATATTACACTTCCCGGTACTGCTCCATATACATCTTTGCGTTTTTTTAGAAATCGTGCCATATATTACCTAATATATTGTCTTACAAAAATAATTACATGTTAAAATTATTTGTTAAACATACTCAACAAACATCAGACTACCAAATGTTTATATACAATTTTATATGATTTTTTGTAATTTTTTGAGGGGAGTTTTTAGACAGTCTGACGGTCGAGTGTATGTGCCGTAAGGGATTGCGGAGTAGTTTCCTGTCCACCGATACGAAAGTTTGAGCGGGTTACAATGCTTGAATACCCACTGAAACCCTTATGGCATATACACTTTGTTGGCGGTATGTGGCTCCTATTCTCATTTTGTAAGTCGTTTGATTTCTTGCGCTATCTCTTTTATTACTTCTTCGTTTTTTATTTTGTCGTCAATACTGAAAACTATGAATACCTGTCCACCAAATTTTTTAGTGAAGTCGTCAAAACTTGCTTTCATTCGCTCGGTCGCAGAGTAATTACCGAAATTTGCTTTTGTCGTTACAGGCTTGATTTGTATCCCTAACGCTTTATCTCCAATCCATCCGAGATAATCAATATCGCCTGCATGGTCAAGTTCCGAGTCACTTTCTTCAAATCTTACATTTGGAAATGTCTTTGCAAGATTATCTTCAATTACCGACTTCTCTCTTATAAATCCGTCAAATGTTCTATTGATTGTAAGATTATAAATGTAGTCAATACAGTCCTGTAAAGTAAGTTGGTTAAATGCTTCTGTCCATTCAGGAATAACAATTTCTTTGATTTTAACATACAGGCGTTCGCCAAGTTCTTCTAAACTTTCCTTTGTAATTTTTATTGGTGTTTTCCCGTCTGTTGTTGCATTTTCAAAATACCACTTTTCCCATTCTTCAATTGTTTTGGGTTAGCATTCACGAATAAGTGCCATTACTGCACCAACTTTATTTGGTCTTGATAACTGATAGGTTTGTGTTGCGTAGTTGAGAACTTTCTCTTTTTTCCCAAATTCTTTGGAGTATCGCTTATTTGTCTGTTTAGCCATTACTTATGTTGTTGCAAGAGGTTTAAAAATTTGTCTTTGTATTTGAAATCAATATCGCTGTCCACTTGCACCAAACCGTTTTTGATTAAATGAGCATTGATAAATGTTTTGTTCTCAAGATATAAGTAGCAAAGCAAGTTATTTTCACTGTCGTGCTTTACATTGTCATATTTCAAAAATACTCTTTTGCCTTTTATTTTTTCAATTAGAAAAGAAGTTGCTTTGCCATTAATTTTGGGGTCTTCTTTTACACCTAGAAGTTTAACTGTCAAGTCGTTGTTTAAACGAATTATTTCTGGGCTAATAACTTCTTTAACAGTAAATAATTCTTCTCGTTTGGTTGAACTATTTTTATCAATCTTAGAACCAAATTGTAATTTTTTGACATCAACTTTTTTGTCAAGAGTATGTGGGTCTTTGAAAATGTAAGGCAGTTTTTGAATTTCTTTTTCAAAGTCGGTTTTTATAGGTTTTTGTTCTATAAACTCATAAGTTGTTCCGTTTAGGTCTTTCTGATGAGCTTCCAATTTTTCTTTGATGATTGGAATAAATTCAGGATTGATTTCATATCCAACCGAATTTCTGTCTGTATTTTTTGCTGCTAAAGCTGTTGTTCCACTTCCTGCAAATGGGTCAAGAATAGTTTCGCCAACAAACGTAAACATTTTGATTAGTCGTCTTGGTAATTCTTCAGGGAACATAGCTATATGTCCGTTTTGCCTTGCTCCTGCAAAATTCCAATGCCCTGCAAAATAAGTGTTCCATTCTTCTGCAGTCATTTTAGAAATTTCTTTTTGTTCTTTGGTCGGTTTAGGGCTATCACCTAATTTCTTGAAAATAAGGATAAATTCATAGTCCAATTTCAGAATACCGTTTCTCGGATATGGATAAGAACCCATTTGAACCCCGCCACCTGTAGTGTTGGAAGTTGTTATTTTCTGCCAAATAATAGCTCCCATATAGTCAAACCCAATATTCTCGCAAAACTTTATAATTTCTTCACGAATAGGGATGACTTTATAACGACCATAATACACTGCACGGGCAAATTGGTCTCCAATATTAACACATAATCTGCAACCATTGTGTAGAGTGCGATAGCACTCTTTCCAAACCAAATTCAAATTGTTTATGTAGTTTTCGTAACTGTCGTGGAAACCAATTTGGTTGTCGGTTCCGTAGTCCTTTAACTGCCAATATGGTGGTGAAGTAATAGCCAAATGCACCGAATTATCAGGCAATTCAGTCATTTGCCTGCTGTCCCCATTTATTATTTTATGATGAGTTTTCATTCTAAATCTTTTATGCAAAGTTACTTAAATTATCCGATTTTTTTTCAAACTATTCAAAATAGCTTTGCCTTTCTTGTCATTACCGCCAACGTGAAAATATCAACTGTATATGCCGGTGCACTCGCCGAGCTCTTATATTGTTGATATTGAGTGTTGTATTCAGTTTTTAATTTTTTTGCTTTTCAACAAATCTACACTTTCAAAAATTAAAAACGTAGTTGAAAGAAAAACACCATCAAATATACATAATTTTTAACTTTTTACAATTGAGTATATATGTAATATACAGCTGTTGTGAAAATTGGTAAGATTATCATTAATCAACCTCGAAGGCTTTTATTTAGCTATTTGTAAAATCCTTTTTTTTATTGCATGAATTCAGATTTGTTTCTTGAAGTGAAGTTCCAGATTTGACTTTGTCATTTTTTTTCTGTAACTTCGCTTCTGATTCAAAGCTTTTGACGCTCATACGTCACAAAAGAGAAACTCTCTTGCACGGTATAACCGCAAAGCTTTGATTGTAAAATTCAATACTTCATTTTCCTTATAAACAAATCTGATTTCATTCCGCTCTTTTTTTGATTTTACTCCATTTTTTGCCTTCGCCTTATAAAGTATGATAATCTTAAAAAATTATGTTTTAATTTATTGATTCTCGTTTTTCTTGAAATTGAATACAACGTTTGGCGGTATGTTTTTGTTGCCGATTTCGAAGCACTGTCCTGTCAAGATACACGAAAGTTTATTAGATGCAGAAACGCTGAAATACCCACAATCTCGGCAATAAAATATATGCACTGTGTGTGCCTCGCATGTGTGCGATACACACGTAGTGCAAGTTTTAACAAATCTCAAAAATATGACTCGTCCTAAAAAAAGTTTACACTTTTTACTTGTTAATCCTGATTCAAATTTACACATTTTTTTTAATCCTAAATGTTCTTTACTTTTTTTGAACCCCTCTTTGTGAAGTGGAGCGTAGCGGAACGGAACAAAGAGGG
>JAJUFK010000185.1 GCA_029266015.1 Bacteroidota bacterium | reverse complement strand
CATTTTGATCCGATTGTTTTAAATCTTCTATTTCTAGTTATTGTTCTTTCCTCTCTTCATCTATACTTACAAGAATTATATTTTTTAAGAATGAACGAACTTATTCTTTTCATTCGGTTTTTGTTGCTTTTTCTAAATTTGTTACAATACTAAATATACGTTTACCATCGGAGATAGGAACTACTATATTTTTGTATGTGCTGCTTTGTTTTTCATATACATCTTTAATAACGGGGTATGCTTGTTTGGCAATATTTTGAATACGACGTTCATACATTGAGAGGAGTTCTTCGTATATTTTTTCTGTTATATCTTCGGTTGATAATTGCAAGTATTCTTTTTCGCTTATAGGACAATCAATTGAAAGCACACGAAGTAATTCGAATTTAAATTCGTCATATTCTATATTTCCATGAGAATTGCTTACAATACTCATACAAACATCGTACATCATATTTGCAAAGTCTACACCTATTCGTTCTCCGTGTAAGGCATGACGACGTTTAGTGTATATTACTTCACGTTGCGAGTTCATTACATCATCATATTCCAATAATCGTTTTCGAATTCCAAAGTTGTTTTCTTCAACTTTTTTCTGAGCTCGTTCTATAGATTTAGAAATCATAGAATGTTGAATTACTTCACCTTCTTCAAGTCCAAGTCTGTCCATTATACGAGCAATACGGTCTGAACCAAACATACGCATAAGGTCATCTTCGAGTGATACAAAAAATTGTGATGATCCGGGGTCTCCTTGTCGTCCGGCACGTCCGCGAAGCTGTCTGTCAACACGTCTTGATTCATGTCGTTCGGTACCTATAATTGCTAAACCGCCGGCAGCTTTAACTTCGGGTGTCAATTTGATATCGGTACCACGACCTGCCATATTTGTTGCTATAGTAACATTACCGGAATGGCCTGCTTCTGCAACTATATCAGCTTCTTTCTTATGTAATTTTGCGTTAAGTACATTGTGTTTAATTTTTTGACGAGTTAACATTCTCGACAATAATTCTGAAATTTCTACAGATGTAGTACCAACAAGAACCGGACGTCCTTGTTTAACTAATTCTTCTATGTGTTGAATTACGGCGTTATATTTTTCGCGACGTGTTTTATATACTAAATCTTCTTTATCTTCTCGAATAATTGGTTTGTTGGTAGGAGCAACAATCACTTCTAATTTGTATATATCCCATAATTCTTTTGCTTCAGTTTCTGCAGTACCGGTCATACCCGATAGCTTTTTGTACATTCTAAAATAGTTTTGTAGAGTAATAGTTGCATGGGTTTGAGTTGCAGCTTCTACCTTTACTCGTTCTTTAGCTTCTATTGCTTGATGTAAGCCATCTGAATAACGACGGCCTTCCATAATACGACCGGTTTGTTCGTCAACAATTTTTACTTTATTATCAATTACTACATATTCTACATCAATTTCAAATAATGCATATGCTTTGAGTAATTGATTAATAGTGTGAACCCTGTCTGATTTTACTGCATAGTCTTGTGTAAGGGAATCTTTCAATTGGAGTTTTTCTTCGGCAGAAATGTTTGATTTTTCAATTTCAGCTATTCGTTCACCAATATCGGGCATTACGAAGAAATTTTTATCTTCCAAATCAGATGATAAAAAGTCAATTCCTTTTTCGGTTAATTCTATAGAGTTATTTTTTTCGTCAATCACAAAATACAGTTCATCTGTTACCAAATGCATGTTTTTATTGTTTTCGGCCATATAAAAATTTTCTGTTTTTGTTAACAGAGTTTTCATGCCTTGTTCACTTAGAAATTTGATAAGTGCTTTATTTTTAGGTAACCCTTTGAATGCTCGTACAAGTAATTTAGCTCCTTCTTCTGCCGTTTTTTTATCTTCACTTGCTATCATATTTTTGGCATCGGCAAGTATTCGAGTAACATATGCTTTTTGTGCATTGTAGATTTTTTCAACCCGCGGACGATATTCTATAAATAATTCATCGCTATTGTTTTTCTTTGCAATAGGACCAGAAATAATAAGTGGTGTACGAGCATCATCTATTAATACAGAGTCAACCTCGTCAACTATTGCAAAATTGTGAATGCGTTGAACTAATTCTTCCGGTGTAGTAGCCATATTGTCACGCAAGTAATCAAAGCCAAATTCATTATTCGTACCATAGGTAATATCTGCTTGGTATGCTTTTTTACGTGCTTCTGAGTTAGGTTCATGATTATCAATACAGTCTACGCGTAATCCATGGAATTCAAATATTGGTCCCATCCATTCAGAGTCACGTTTTGCTAAATAGTCGTTTACTGTTACTACATGAACTCCTTTGCCGGGTAATGCATTAAGAAAAACAGGTAATGTTGCAACTAATGTTTTCCCTTCACCTGTTGCCATTTCTGCAATTTTACCTTGATGTAATATAGTACCACCTATTAGTTGCACATCATAGTGAATCATGTCCCAAGTTATCATATTACCACCGGCCAACCATGAATTTTTCCATATAGCTTTATCACCTTGTATTGTAATATGGTCTTTGCGAGTAGCTAATTCTTTGTCATAATCTAAAGCAGTAACTTCTACAGTTGTATTATGTGTAAATCGTTTTGCTGTTTCTTTTACAACAGCAAAGGCTTGTGGTAATATTTCTTCTAATGTTTTTTCAATTGTTGTATCAATTTCTTTTTTGAGTGAATCTATTGAATCATACATTTCTTCGCGTTTTGCAAAACTAAGATTCTCATCATTGTCTAAACTGTTTTGCAATGAATCTATTTGAGTTTGCATAGGTTTTACGGCTTCTTGTATAATAGTGCGAAGTTGAACAGTAACGTTACGTAACTCATCATGTGAGAGTCCGGAATATTCTGATTCATATTCTTTGATTTTTTGAACAAGGGGGAGTATTGCTTGTATATCTCTTTGTGATTTATTTCCAAGGAATGCTTGAAGTATTTTTTGAACTAAACTCATGTGATAATTATTAAAAATAGTTGTTTTTTATAAAAAGCAAATATACAATTTAGTTTGAAAGTAACTAATAGTTTTACATATTCAATATGTATTATGAATTAAAAATATAATTGAATTCTATTGAAGTTAAATATAGAATTTTTATGTTTGTAATGCGTTGAAATTATAGTATTTGGCAATTATTTTTGAGGTAAAAATTGAAAAAATGTATCGCCTCGCAAACCTAATCGCAACGCTTCTAAGGCTAATACCTCATTTGTTGCAATATTTCCTAGATTTACGTTATGTCCAAGTAATTGAATAAATAGAGCTTGCTGTGCTTTTAGTGGAGCTTCCCACATTACTTTTGTAATATCAATATTTGAAATTATGGTATTTATAAGAGTTTTGTTAGGAGAGCCGTCCTTATTGAAAATTCCTATTGTACCACTTTCTCTGGCTTCGGTTATTACTTTTACTGAGCCGGCATCAAGTTCACTTTGCATTTGCAAAATCCATTCTTCGGGAGTAATTACTACACTTGCATCTTTTGAGCCCACTTCAGAAATTACTGTGAAATGTTTTGATAATTGTGATATGTATGAAAGTTTGTCTTCATGTTTCATATTCATAGAACCATCGCTTACTTCGGCTAGTTCTATGCCATATGTATCTAAAAAACGTTGGTATTCATCAAATTGGTTACGAATAATAAAAAGTTCAAATAGAGTACCTCCAAAATAGGGAACAATGCCGGCTTCTTTATATATTGCTATTTTTTTTTCTAAATTATGTGTAATGAGTGAAGTTCCGAATCCAAGTTTTGCAAAATCAATATATTCATGAACATCTTGAGCCAATCCTTGAGCTTCTATACAGGTTAACCCTTTATCAATAATCATTGTTTGACCTGCATTTCGTGGTTTTTTTTCGCGTTGAGGAATATAAGACAGTGTAAAATTCATTGTAGTATTTAGTTTAAAATTTCATTGTAAAAAAGTTGTAATGAATTAAGTGGAAGATGACAAATATCAAAAAAGTACATGGTTGCATATTCAGGATCTAAACTATATCCTTTTTTGAAATAATCAATTGCTTTTGGAATATCATGTTCGTTGGCATGATATGCAGCTAATGTAAAGTATAAAGTAGCGTGTGGGGCTGCTTCTATGCCCTGACGTAATATTTTTTTAGCCACATTTGGATTGTTTAATTCCATTTCTATTTGGCTATATTGTATCCAAGCTTCGAATTCAAATTTATTAATAGCTATAGCTTGTTTAAAAATTTGAATAGCTTTAGGATACATGCCGCAATCACTTAAAGCTATACCATAACTTATTAAATATTTATCGTTTTGTGAATCTAATTCTAAAGCTTTTTCAAATAATTCTAATGCTTTTTGTGTATTGTTATTATAAAAATGCAACAATGCTATGCCATACCATCCTTCACCATATTCAGGGGCTATTTCGGTAATTTTTTCATAAGTTGCCATAGAATGTTCTATTTCTCCTAGTTTTTCATAACATTCGGCTATATATTGTAATGCATATATATTTTCAGGCTCAAATTGTAAAACATCTTGGTAACACAGAATAGCTTCATTATAGAGTTCTTTTGTCATATAGCAGTTTGCTTTGTTAAAATGAGCAGAGCTAAATGATTCATTGATAGTAATTGCATAATCAAATGCCTGAATAGCTTCATCTATTTCTTCAGATTGTAAATAAACCAAAGCTAAATTGAACCATGCATATTCTGAATATGGATCGGCATCAATATATTGTTTGTATAATTGAATGCTTGTTTCATATTGTTGTAATCGTTCGCAACAATACGCTAAATCGTAGAGTGCCAATAAATTATTAGGGTATTTTGTATATGCTTGCCATAAATAATCATATGCTAATTTATAATTATCAACGTTAAGAAATGTAACACCTATATTATATAAATTATCTTCTTCGTTTTCAGGGCTTAATGTTATGCCTATTGTAAAATGTTTTACGGCAGCTGTAAAGTCATGTTTATATGTATAAGCTACCCCTATACAAATATGATAATCGGAATTGTCTTCTTCTATTCGCAATAATTTTTTAAGAATGTCAACAGCAGTTTCAAAGTCATTTCGTTCTATATGAATACGAGCTTTTCTAAATTCTAATT
>JAJUFK010000128.1 GCA_029266015.1 Bacteroidota bacterium | reverse complement strand
TCGTATTGAGCCTAAACCTACAGTTACTATTAATCCTGTAGATCCTCAATGTCAAAGTTCATTGGGAGTACAATTAACTGCTGTTCCTTCAGTAAATGGTGTAACTAATCCTACATTTACATATAATTGGACTGGGGCTGTTACATCCTCGCAAGCTTCTCCTTTGTTAGATATATCAACACCGGGGACTAAAAATGTAACGTTACGAGTTACAGCAAACAATGGTTGTACGTCAGATCCTGCAACTATTAATGTAGTTGTAAATCCAAATCCTTTGGCTCAAATCATTACGCCACAACCTATGACTGTATGTGCCGGTAGTTCGTTGACTTTGCAAGCAAATAATTCAACTCCGGGTGTTCAATATACTTGGGATGGAACTGCTAAATCTTATATTTCGCCTACTGCAGGTGCTTCGGTAACATTTACACCTCCTTCTATTATAAGTCCTACACAAACATATAATGTAATACTTACAGCAACTAATACTTTAACCGGTTGTTCTTCTCAAACAAATGCTGATATTACAGTATATCGTCAACCTACAGTTTCGTTAGGTAATGATTTGGAATTGTGTTTAGGAACATCTACGGTATTGAATCCTTTGATTACAAATGCTGTGCAACCTTTAGCTGAAATTCGTTGGGTGTTAGATACAACAGAATTGAGTAATACCGCAACAATGAATCCTACATTTACGCAAAAAGAGTTAAAAACGTATAAAGTAGGATTACGAGTAACCGACGCAAATGGTTGTCAGGGGTATGATGAGGTAAATATTTCCGGTTTGGCAAATCCAGTTGCAGATGCAGGAATTGATAAAAATGCTGACTGGAATACAGCGTTTAGTTTGGCAGGTAATGCATCGGGAGGAACACCGGGATATACATGGTTATGGCAACCAAAAGATTCGTTAACTACTGCAAATACTGTTCAAAATCCCACATCAATACTTAAAGAAAGTACGTGGTTTGAATTACAAGTAACCGATAGTAAAGGATGTAAAGATATAGATTCCGTATTGATTACGGTAATTGGTCAACCGGTGGCAGTTACTATAATTCAGTATCCTGCGGCAATATGTGTTGGTCAAAATGGTACACTTGAGGCTATAGCATCGGGGGGTACGGGCGACTATACGTATGAATGGGCAGAAGCAACCAATCCAACAGTAGTAATTGGAACTAATAAAACATTACCTATAGTTGCTACAGTTAATAAACAATATATCGTTCGCGTAAGCAGTGATCCGTTTGCTCCGGCAAGTGCAACACATACAGTTGTTGTTAATACATTACCACAGCTTGCTATACAGGGTTCAAATGTGAAACAATTGTGTTTAAATTCTTCTACCGTTATTACTCCGCAAGTTCAGGGTAATGCTCCATTTACATATGCGTGGACAGATGGTAGTCCGTTTGTGATAACTACACCAAATTATACTTATAATAATTCGCAAACTCCCGGTGTGCAAGTACTTAATTTACAGGTAACCGATGCAAATGGTTGTAAGGAAAATACAAATGTTACAATTACTGTATATGATTTACCAAAAGTTGCTATTGTTCCTCCAAATCCATCGGTATGTGTAAATAGTGAATTAACGCTATCTGCAAATGTAACAGGAAATGGGAAAGCTCCATATACCTATGTGTGGACGGAATCTACCGGTAAATTAACTCCAATGGGGCAAACTGCTACTTTCAAAAGTTCTGTGGTTGGTCCGTTCCAAGTGAGTGTTGCGGTAACCGATGATAATACGTGTAGTGCAAGTGCAAGTCAAATAGTATTAGTAAAACCACTTGCTACATTAAAACTAAATGATGAGTATTCTGTATGTGCAGGTTCTAATTTAGTGTTAGATGTAAATCCTACAAATATTCCCGGTTCATATACTATGAATTGGGTTGGTGGAGCTCGCAATCGTATAATAGATTCTACTAATGTATTGAAATCTATTTTCAAAAGTAATGATGTTGGTAATTATGATTTATACTATGCTATTGCCGATATAAATGGTTGTCCGCGTATAGATACAGTTACAGTACATGTGTTACCCGCCGTAAAACTTACACCTATTACCAATAAAGATGCGTGTGTGGGAGTATCGTTGCCAATTGCTGCAAGTTTAATAAGTGCAGGTAATCCTGCAAATGTGCAATATGCATGGATTGGAAATGTAATACCTACGTTCGGCAATCAAACAACATTTACTGCCGGAACCGCCGGAGTTTCTAATATTAAATTGGTTGCTACCGAAGGACAAGGTGCAAACAGTTGTAGCGATAGCCTTTCATTTACTGTTACAGTTCACAGTAATCCACGTGTGCAAATAACTGCCAATGTGCAGCCAAATAATGTTCCATATACATCGCAAGTGCAACTAGATGGAAATATTTCGTTCTTTACAACTGCACCTTATTCGTATCAGTGGGAAAATGCCGGAGCTGTTGCTTCAGGTCAAGGAACGTCACGAATTTCTACAATTCCTATTACTCAAACACGTTCGTATAATGTAACAGTTACCGATGCATTTGGTTGTAAAGGTTCCGATACTATTGTATTATCAACTAAAAATATTATAATTGATATTTGGCATCCATGTACCGATGCTATACCTATAAGTCCCGATGTATTGGTTTCAGGTATTTGTTTAGATAAGAAAAATGAAATTTGTATGGGACAAAATATTCGTTTGGTGCCTCAGTTTATGTCAGGTGATACTGCAGGGTTGTCATATACATGGACAGACGATGAGGGAAAAGTTGTAGCAAATACTATTAATGCAGTTGTGCGACCAACTAAACAAACTACAATTTATACCCTTACTGTTGCAAATTCTGTTGGATTTGAGACAAAAGCACAGTTTTTAGTACTCGCAAATCCTAATCCAACTGCAAATATTACTATTTCGCCTGAATATGGTGGTAGTTTCTATATACAAGATCCTCTTACTATTAATGGTAATCCAAGTGGTGGTTCGGGAGATTGGAAAAAACATACATGGGTAACTAGTTTATCATTGTTGAATACAAATGCTCAAATTACTCAAGTTACCGTACCTACACCTCAGAATGTAAGTTTTGTGTATTCTGTAGAAGACAGTAAGGGATGTAAGGCTACAACGTCAAGAACTATAACCGTAATTGCACCTATATTGCCAAATATAATTGGTAATGATGCTTGTGAGAAATCTTCAACTGTATATTCTTTAGATAGAACGTATCCTATAGGAACTGTATTTGTATGGTCGGTAGAAGGAGGTCAAATTGTAGGTTCCGATACAAATCCAACAGTTGAAGTATATTGGCCTAATGCTCGTGTTGGTAAAGTTTCGGTATATGTGAAACCTCAATACGAAAAAGAAGCATCTCGCGACTTATCGGTAGTAGTTGGTAAAATTCCTGATGTGTCAATTTCGGGTCCTGTACATGTGTGCCAAGGTGATATTGTAAACTATAATGCTATAAACAAAGGTACTAATAGTAATTTAGGGTATTCGTGGGCAGTGGCAACCGATGTAAGCAGTCCGTTATTCCAACCATATTATAGTGAATGGTGGGATGGAAAAGATGATAGTTTGTTGATAGCTGTAAATGCTCCTGCAAACGATGTGGCTACCGTACACTGGAAAAACGAAGGTAAAGACAAAGTGGTGCTTACTGCTCGCGATGCAGGTTGTAAAGTTACTATTGATTTAGATGTAACTATTCACCCGCTTCCACAACCTGACTTTACATACAAATCGGTAGAAAAAGTGTATTTCCAAAAAGAAAATAAATATCGTAATACCGATAGTATTTTCAAAGATAAACAAGTTGACTTTACTAATTTGACTTTTGGAAATCCTGAAACTGCAGTAATAGACCCTAACGTTTCATTCTATTGGGATTTTGTGGGCGATGGTGTATTTACCGAAAATTCGTACAATACCAGTTATGAATACGACGAAAGTGGTAAATTTAATGTACAACTTATGGCGGTAGACCAAGTATGGGGTTGTAAAAATATCGTAGCAAAACCACTTACGGTGATAGTAAATCCAAATTGTGGATTGAAATTCCCGAATGCGTTTACACCTGATTTAACTACGAACAATACATTCTTCCCTGTATATAACGAAGGAGTGCTCGAAACCGGGTACGAATTGCGAATATATAACCGTTGGGGAACACAATTGTGGGTTACTAACGATAAAAACGCACAATGGGACGGAAACTACAAAGGTGAAATAAGCAAACAAGATGTGTATGTGTACCATTGTAAAGCAGTGTGTGAAGAAAAAGATCCTGTAACCGGCAAACATCGTGAGTTGAATATTAAAGGTGATGTTACCGTAGTAAGGTAAATAATAAATAATCAAATACTATAAAAAAAGCTGACTGTTTACAGTCAGCTTTTTTTATAGTATTATATAAGTATTTATATTCAAAAAATATGCGTAAAAATTTGGATAGTTCGTTTTTTTTTTTTTTTCTTTTGTCGGTAATTAATTTTTTTCATTAACTCGTAAATAATTTAATTACAATGAAACGACTACAATTTTTATTTTTATGTATAGTTTGTTCAATATACAGTTTTGGACAGATTAAAGTAAATTCTATAGGAAACTTAGGAATTGGCACAACCAATCCTGCAAATGGGAAATTAGAAATAGCAGCAACCGGTGTTTCTAATGGTATTACATTAACACCAGGTGGCGGTATTGCTTCAATGCGATTATATTTTGATGGTTCATATAGTTATCTCACACGAGGTGGAAGTAATGATAAAGGTATTCAAATGAATTCAAATGGTGATATTCGATTGAAATCAGTTACATCAAGTGCATATGCGTCAGCATTTAAAACTATTGTAAATCATCAAAGTGGTTGTGCATATAATTTAAATTATGGAGGACAAGATAAGTTTTATGTTTGTGCCGAAGGTTGGTTGTGGACTTCGCAAGGAGGATATATAGGTTCTGATAGTACTCTAAAAGAGAATATTATACCAATTTCAGAATCATTACAAATGATTACAAAATTAAAAGCTGTACAATATAATTATAAACCTACTATATTGGCAGATACCGATAGCATACAATTTACAACAAAGAAATCTGATATAATAAAGCAAAAACGAATAGGATTACTTGCTCAGGATGTAGAAAAAATATTTCCTGAAGTTGTAAAAACAATGCCTGATGGAATGAAGGCAATTTCATATACTGATTTAATACCGGTATTAATACAAGCACTCCAAGAACAACAGGCAATAATAAACGCTCAATCTATACAGATAAAAAATATTGAAAGTAAAATTGATATATGCTGTATAACACAAGAAAAACCAAAACTAAAATCGGAAACATTTGTGCAGCCCCAAATTCAAGAACATTCAAAACCACAAGCCGAATTACAACAAAATAAGCCTAATCCTTTTACCCAAAATACAATGATAGGTATGTATATTCCACAAGATGTGCAGCAGGCTACGGTGTATGTTTATGATTTGAAAGGAACACAAATACTAAAATTACCCGTATTTGAGCGTGAGCAAACAGAAATAACGATACAAGCACAGCAATTACAAGTCGGTATGTACATATATAGTTTAGTAACCGATGGCGTGTTGGTAGGTAGTAAACAAATGATTGTAATAGAGTAAGGGTATGAGAAAATTATTATTTTTGGTTATATTTGTTAATTCTACATTGTTTGCTCAAGTAAACCAATTGAGGAATGATACTATTTATAATAGTATAAATATACAATTTAGGAATTATTTACAAAAAATTCAAATAGGAACAGAACATTATTATGGCTTTAAAAGTCGAAATGATTTCGATATTGTAGAATTAGGAAATCCTTATCAAATTTTTTATTTGAATGATAGTTTATTTAATTCAAATCAAGTTGATACTGATATTATTAATATCATTTTTTCAGATTCATGGGAATTTCCATTATTATTAAATAATGAAATTATTTGTTTTATTCATGTTATTAAAGATTCAAACAATCAATTATTCATTACTGGGTTGGGATTTAATATACTTGCAAAAGAAATTAATGAATTAATAAGAACTTCAGAAACGTGTCGTAAGACAAATAAGTTATTAATTGTTAAGAACTTGCGAGGTGTTTATTTAATAAAAGACAAAGGTTTTGGTGAATTTGATTTTTTTCCAACGAAATCTACAAATCAAAAATTTCATAATAATCATTCAAATAGTTATTCAAAGAATAAATTATATGGAGATATTAAAGAAAGTTTAAATAAAAAGGAAAACAAATTATGAAACATTTACTATTATATTTATTATTATTTGTTACAATTCAAACAAATAGTCAAATTTTGAATTTGCCTTTAATGCCCGAAATAGAATGTGATGATTGGTGTTGGGCAATCTCAGCAAAACATGTAATTACATATTATGGATACGAAGATGTTACAAATTGTAAAATTGCTGAATATATTAGAACTCAAGATGCAACTTTCGGTACAGTAAATTGCTGTCAGCCTGGAAATAATTGTTGTCGAACTGCATATTTATTGGATGTAAGTAATATACTTTCACATTGGGGAATTTCCAATGAAATTTTATACAGACCATTAACAATGCAAGAAATAACAGAAGAAATAAGTAATAAAAGACCATTTATAATTAGATATCCGGGACATGTTGATGTTGGATATGGTATAAATGGTTATGATATTTATATAAGAGATCCGGGATGGGGGTTTGATATTAGAGATTATAGAATTTTAAAAAATGGAACAACATCAAATAATATGTGGACTCAAACAATTCGAATGCAATATTCACCAATTAAT
>JAJUFK010000149.1 GCA_029266015.1 Bacteroidota bacterium | reverse complement strand
ACTGGTAAATACCGGTTTAAATCCTTGAAATGCAAATTGGAATGATTTAATTCTGGTTAGTATAAAGTTTTTCATACAAAACACAATTGAATAGTAATAATTCTAGTATAATTCAGTAAATATAAAATCTTTTTACTCTTCCCATGTTTCAATTTTTTCAATTACACGCATCAATGCTCTACCATTATGATACGGGCATTTCCACATACTTACTTTTGGTTCACTATCAACAGGATATCCATCATTATCAATACGCCAAAACCATTCGCCATGAACTTTATCAATAAGATTTACTTGTATATATTGCCAAATTTTAAATACTAAATTTCTATATTTTTTATCTCCGGTAATTCTATACGCATTTGCCAAACCTTCCATAGCCTCTACCTGAACCCACCAATGCCTATCAGTATCATATTCATTTGTTTGTTTAAAATATTCATACAAAGCAGAATTTGTTTTATAATCAAAGCCTTCTTGTAAAAACGTTTCAACCATAGCAACAATCTGGGGTTTTAATGTTTGTAACAATTGCTTATCATGCAAAACTTCTGCTGCCTCCCACAGCAACCATGATGATTCTATATCATGACCAAACGAATATTCATGTGTTTGCGGAGTCCAATCTTCAGTAAAAAAGATTACAACATGATTGTTGTCATCAATAATTTTTTGTGAATAAACAGCAATTTGTGCTCGTAATGCATGTTCTACTTGTTTAGATTTTGTAGCTTCATACAATGTTGTATATGCCTCTAATACATGCAAATTAGTATTCATTCCTTTGGGAAGATTTAAGTCTCGTACACTCAATCGAACATCGTCAAGTTTGTCCCATGATTGAGAAAATGCTTCAAAATAACCACCATATACTTTATCTTTACAATTTGATTCCATAATGGTAAACAAATCCATAGCAGATTGCAAAGCAGAAGTATCACCAAAAGCTAAATAATATTCAGCATATGCATAAATAACAAAAGATTGAGCATAAACTTGTTTCTTAGAAACTATTACATCACCTTGCGAAGAAACTTCCCAAAAATAACCACCATGTACTGAATCATACAAATACGTTTCAATATATTTTCGTACTTTATCGGCGTAAGGCTTATATTCGTTATTTTTATAGAATCTACATGCTGCAGAAAATGTCCACATCATTCGCGAACACAGTATTATTCCTTTATTAGCTTCAGGATTTTTTGTTCCATAATGATCAATTTCTCCAATTATATCACCTGTTTTTTCATCAAACACTTCTGTTGACCAATATTCTAAAATATTATATAATTCTTGATGAAATTCTTTTCTATAGGTTGCAAATGTTTTCATTTTAAGAGAGTATATAGGTTTAGAGGTTTAAAGGTGTACGGTATTTTAAAATTTATAGATATATTAGTTGTATTTTACCCTATACATACACATAAATCTATTGAATTCTATACTCTTACACCTTTATTTGCATTAATTAATTCTATAATTGTATTTACTGATTCGTGACTATAATATTTATCAGCAGGTGTATTTAAACAATAATCAACTAATCTTTCAATAGTACTTACTGCAACATGCATACGAGTGTCTGACGATGCATAATATATATATACTGTGCCATCATCATCAGCAATCCAACCATTTGCGAATACAACATTAGACACATCACCTACACGTTCGTCGCCTTCGGGTGCAATAAAATATCCACCGGGGACAGCAATAATTTGATCTGGTTTATCTAATTCTGTCATAAACATATATAACACATAACGTAATCCGGCAGCTGTATTACGAACGCCATGAGCTAAATGCAACCAGCCTTTATTAGTTTTAATAGGTGCAGGTCCAAGTCCGTTTTTTAATTCATAAATAGTATGATATTGTTTATTATGTATGATATGTTCCTGTTCTACTACTGGATTGGTAATATCTGTAATATATCCCAATCCTATACCTCCACCTGAGCCAACGTCAATAAAACCATCTTGTGGACGAGTATACACCATATATTTTCCATCTACAAAATGAGGATGTAACACTACATTTCGTTGTTGCCCAGTATTAGAAATAAGATCAGGTAATCGTTCCCATTGTTTTAAATCTTTGGTTCTAACGATTCCTGCATTTGCAATAGCAGAACTAGTATCGCCTTTAGGAGCATTAGAGTCCTTGCGTTCGGTACAAAAAATTCCATATATAAACCCATCGTCGTGTTTTGTTAATCGCATATCATACACATTAGTATCAGGATTAGATAATTGCGGTATACGAATAGGTTCATCCCAAAATCTAAAATTATCAATACCATTAGGGCTTTCTGCTATAGCAAAATATGATTTTCTGTCCCACCCTTCTACACGGGCACACAAAATATATTTTCCATTGAATTTCATAGCACCGGCATTGAAAACAGCATTCACTCCTATGCGTTGAATGAGCAATGGATTACGTTGTAAATCTAAATCAAACTTCCAATGAATAGGAACATGCTGTGCTGTTAATACAGGATTCTTATATCGTTGATATATTCCATTATATTCCGAAGATAAAACATTTTTTTTACTAACTAACGCTTCATATTCGGCTATAATTTCTTGTAATTTTTGTTGTGAATCAAATTTCATGTATTAAAAAATATTAGTTAAAAAAAGAAAAAAAGTATAGAGGTAACCTACGCGTATATCATACCATACACATCATAACCACTATACTTAAAAATATGAGAATTAAAATTTCTCATTATGTTTTTTTATATAATCTATAACCTCGTCAACTTGACAAAAAGCAACTGCTGTATACGTATCGGCAGCTCCGTAATATATAGCTATTTTTCCTGTTGCAGCATCATACAGATTAGCACAAGGAAAAGCAACATTAGGAACAAACCCAACCGTTTCATATTCTTTTTCGGGGGTAAGCAAATAGTTACCACAACGATACAATACTTTACCCGGATCATTAATGTCTAATAATACAGCACCTATACTATATACAAATCCATTGCATGTACCCGAAACACCGTGGTAAAACAACAACCACCCCTCATTGGTTTCAATAGGAACAGGCCCGGCACCTATTTTTGTACCTTGCCACCAACCTTGACCTCCGTTACCCATAACAAATCTATGATTACCCCAATGAACCATATCAGGACTTTCACTAATAAAAATATTACCAAAAGGAGTATGACCGGTATCACTCGGACGGCTCAATAAAAAGTATTTTCCATTTATTTTTCGTGGAAATAATACACCATTTCTATTATATGGCATAAGTGGATTTGGCAAGCGTGTAAACGTTTTAAAATCTTTTGTCATACCAAGCCCTATTGATGGACCTTTCATATCGTCACACCATGTAACATAATATGTTCCATCAATTTCTACAACACGAGGATCATAAGAATAGCTTGTTGGCTTAGGATTTCCCTGTTCATCAACCCAAGCAATTGGTTCGGGATTTAGCTCTATAGTTACACCATCTTTACTAAACCCTGAAAATAATGTTGCACGACCGTTCATTTGATCGCCACGAAATACACCTGCAAATGCGCCATTAAATGGAACAACAGCACTATTATATACTCGCGATGCTGTAGGTATAGGATTCCAATTTACAATGGGATTTTTACTATATCTCCACATTATTTGATTACTTCCTGCCGGTTTTGCCTCCCAAGGAATGTTAGGTAAGTTTTTTCCGATAATTGTTTTCATTGTTTTATCTATTATTAATGGTTAATCATTGTACTGTTAATCTTCTATAGTTTCTCCTGTCAATCTACGACGTTCAATTAATTCTGTTTCTATTTCATGCACTCTGGAATCTTTTAATGGATATGTTAAAAATATTATAATTGATAATACCCCAATTGCAGCAGGAATAATGGTAAATAAATTAACTAATCCATCCACACTATCAACAGTTTGTACTTCATTTGGTTTAAATCCAACTTGGGCCATAAGAGTAAGTGCAATATATGCACCTATAGCCCACCCGATTTTTTGCGACATAGTGGAAGCTGAAAATACTAACCCGGTTGCTCGTCTTCCATTTTTCCATTCAGCGTAATCAGCAGTATCGGCATACATAGCCCATAACAATACACTTAAAGGACCTCCGGTAAATGACCCAAAAATTTGATAAATAAATATAAGACCAATTTGTTGAGCAGTTAAGAATTTAACCAAAGCTGTGCTTACAATTGCTATTATAAAGAAAAGAATAAACATACGTTGTTTACCAAATTTTTTAGCAAGAAAGCTTACCGCAACCACACCTAATAAAGATGATATTTGACCTACAGTGTTATATGCAGATGTAAGAATATTAAAATCATATGTATTATTGCCCCAAAAAGGTAATTGTATAGATTGTGTTCCTATAATGTATTTAAAATAATGCACGGTAACACTTCCTCTCACAGCAACAAATAATATAAAAGTAATAGTTGTAAGTAAAAGTATTATCCATGGTTTATTAGTTACAAGTTCTTTTAAATCTTGTTTTATTGAAGTTTTTTGAGTTTTGGGTGGAAGTACACGTTCTTTGGTTCCTTTAAAAGCTATAAGAAAAAATACAATAGCTGCAATTCCATAAACCATAAATGAACGTTGCCATCCTAAAGCATCGTTTCCACCACCCAATGATTGAGTCATTGGTAATAAAGTAGCAGATACAATAATTCCGGCTGCAAATGCAAAAATAAATTTAATAGACGACACCGTTGTTCTTTCAGCAGAATTTGGTGAAATGACTCCAAGTAATGCAGTATAAGGAATATTTATAATTGTATATAAAATCATTATAAGATTGAATGTAACATACGCCCAAATAACTTTACCGGTAAGTTCAAAATCGGGAACAGTAAATGTAAGCACTCCCACTATGGCAAATGGCACGCAAAACCACAATAAATATGGTCGAAATTTTCCCCAACGAGTTTGTGTTCTATCGGCTATCATTCCCATAATTGTATCTGTAATGCCGTCAAAAATTCTTGAAACCAAAAATAATGTTGCCGCAACGGCAGCAGGTATTATAAATACATCGGTATAAAAAAATGTAAAATACAACATAAATGTTTGCCAGTAAAGTACCGACGCTAAATCACCAAAACCGTATGACAGTTTTTCTTTGAATGATAAAATTCCTATTTCTTTTTGTTTTGACATAGAATATAAATTTTTGAGGTTATTATTTTATTTTTTGAACTAATTCCGGATATTTTTGTACAAATGCGTGTGCTCCTTTTCCAAATGTAGTAAGATTTCCAAAATCACCTTTCCCTGCTCCGTTTGATGTCCACGGGAATACTCCGTCATATCCTAATTTGTATGGTTTTTCATATATTTCTTCATAAGAAATAGGAAAACCGTATATGGTATTTAATCCCGGTGTTTCGCCTATTACACATGGTCGGTCATTGAGCAAATAATCTTGAGGCGACATGGTAAACGGATTACTAAAATATGTATTAATCCATTCATAATAATGTACTTGCCAATAATCTAAATATGCTAATGAATCACCGGTTACCTTTTGTAAAACACTATCACTCCATTTATTCCCTTCATACTTATTGCTCCCCCATTTTACAGCAGCACTACCTACCGTTACTAAAACTTTACTTTGCGATTTATGAACGGCAGCAGCACACATACCCACGAATTGTTGCAAATACTGCCAATCTATTGCACCCTGTTTAATATGTTCATGAATCCACTCCGGTTCATTGCAAATATCAATCGAAAAAAAATAGGGATTTGATTCATATCGGGCAATAAGAGGTAATAAAAAAACATCAATATATATTTGTATTTGTTGCGAGCAATACACCATACTTCGCCATTGTTGATAATTTGCTTTTTCTTTATCAAAATGATCAAAAGATGTAATAGTAGCCATAATATAAATACCATATTTCTGTGCTTTTTGCATCATATCATCCATATGTTGCCAAAATTGGTCGGTTGGTTTATGTATTACGCCTAATACATCAATATATGGTTGCCCAACATTATCACAGCTAATCCAAATTCGCGAACTGTTAATACCAGCTTTTTGCAAACGAGCAAATTCATCTTCCCAAAATTGTGGATTATAATTACCTCCAAAATCATTCCAGGTATCCCATGGAGTATTAGCTCCCACTAAAAATATAGGTTTTCCATTTACCACAAATGAATTTGATTGAATTGCAATACGT
>JAJUFK010000036.1 GCA_029266015.1 Bacteroidota bacterium | reverse complement strand
TCAAATAATGGGTATGGTAATGGACTTGCAAAAGATGCCGATTTATGTGCACTAGGTGAAATGTGGGGGCATCATATTGGATGGCAATATACAAGGTTTAAATATGATAGTTTGGCAGAGATTACTAAATTTGAGCATGATAATTTTACCCCTGTTACCAAAGGCTCTACTATTAGTTATATGAGACATTGGATCCCAATGGGATTATTATTAGACTTACAAGATGACACAACTGATATTGTTCGTATAAATAATGGAGTTAATTTAATTGATAATGCCAATGGTTATACTAATCATATGTTTTATAACGCATTAGACTCTGATATTAAATCCCCTCAAGCATTTAGAGTTCGTTTATTACAAGAAAATTCTAATCTTGATCAAACTGATGTAAATTCTTTATTTCAAGCGTATTATTACTAATCTATTAAACTATATAATATGAAAAAATTTATTGTATTTATATTAACTTGTATTGTTTGTATTTCTTGCGATAAAGGTTCTACAACAAAACTTATAATTACTAATACTACTTCTGGCAATATTTCATGCTTTTTTTATACTATGAATGATGTAGATAGTCTGACTATTAATAAAGAATCAAGCAAAGAATTTAAGGTATTTACATATTTAGTAGAAAATGTTCCGGTATTTAAAATGAATTATGATTCTATTAAAATTATAGAAAACAATAATACTGTAAAAATGATGTATCCAGATAGTACATCGAGTTATAAATCTATGTATAACAAGGATAATTGGATTTTCAAAGACAATAAAAAAGGTATGTATACATATACATATATTTTTAATTAAATTTTAAAAATCTAAACGTAACGAATAAATATTTAATGAATTTAGATTTTTTAATTATTATAAAGCTCAGGCTGGTAATTGAGTAGGCTCTCCATCTGCCACGACGAAGTATTATAGATTTGAAATTGGCACAAATTGTAACCTAATTACCTCCTAAAATAAATGCAAATACGTACTTTGAAACTATTTTGTTTTGGAAAAAACATACTCTATTTTACAATAACTCAAAAAAAGGCTATCCAAAAGGATAGCCCATAATTCAGATACTCATAATCATTATAATATCAGTTCAACGTAATTATAATAATTTAATAATAGAATATGACTGTGCCGGTATAGTTAGTTGCACCGAATTTACTTGTTTGTGCAACTGCAAATTTTTTCCTGCCAATGTTTTAGTATTCGTATAGGGAATATTCAATTGAAATGATGCTGTAGTTTCTTTTCCTGAAGGATTTAACACAACTAGTACCACGTCTTTATTATTGGCACGAGCATATACGAATGGATATGTATGAGAACGAGCATACAATGGAACAAACTCTGCATAATTTGCCAATGCCGGTTCCGTTTTTCTTAACTGAATCAACCGTCGAGTTCTATTAAGCAAAGAATAAGGGTCAACTTCTTGTGCAGCAACAGTAGGTGCATTTTTTGCTGTATCTATAGGCAAATATAGTTGTTGTGACGATGCAGTTGAAAAACCTAAATTTTTGGTATTACTCCATTGCATTGGCGTACGAGCTCCATTTCTTGGTTTATAGGCACCTTCTACTTGCGGCCACGTTTCTGGCAATTGCCTCATGCCTATTTCATTACCATAATATATAAATGGCACACCGGGCATAGTCAAACCAAACGCATAAATTATTTCAAGATCATCATCGCTACGTTTATTTGCCAAACGTGCATTATCATGATTTCCAAGGGGTAAACTTATAAATCCTTTATCTTTGGTTGCTGTATATTGATCCATATATGATTCAAGAAAATGTGTAATATCACCTTTCCCTTCAATATCAAAGTAACTATGTCCTTCAGAATAACCGTTTAATATTCTCCAACTCTCTTTTTGGAACAAATCATTATATCCATTGAACCAATGATAAAAATCGGCATGAAAACATCCGTCAAGAGCATCTTGGGGATATGACCATTCTGATATCATATAAGCATTGGGATAATCATGTTTGAGCATAGTATATATTTCTTGCCAGAATTTTTTTGTTGCATCTTCATGGGTATTGAAAAATTGATCATTTCCCTGAATATTAGCCGTTTTTGCAAGAGCCCCTGCCATATCGGCTCTAAACCCATCAGCCCCCATATCAAGCCAAAATCGAACTACTTTTTTCATTTCTTCACGCATACTCATTACATCAGAATGGTTTGTAGGCAACTGCCACGGATAGGCAGTATCAGGCAAAGCAAATCCATAATTTAATGCCGGTTGACAATAATAAAAGTTTCGCATAAATTGTCCATTTCTTTGACTATACCCTTTTATAAAGGCATCTTGATATTCTTTTGGTGGATTCATCCACGTATTATCATTCCATATATACCAATTGGAATACTTATTTTTTTCTTGTTTAGCAGACTCTTTAAACCATGGATGTTCAATTGAAGTATAACTGGCAACAAAATCAAACAATATTTTTAATCCTCGTTTATGAGCTTCTTCAAACAATCGTTTTGCATCTTCATTTGTTCCGTATCGCGGTGCTACTTTGCAATAATCAGAAATATCATACCCTGCATCGCAAAATGGCGATTCAAAAAATGGATTTATCCAAATAGCATCTACTCCTAAACTTTTAATATAATCAAGTTTTGCTATTATACCTTGCAAATCTCCTATTCCATCTCCATTTGTATCATAAAATGTTTGCGGATATATTTGATAAAATACTGCATTTTTTGCCCATTCGGGACAAGGTGGAATACTATATTTTCCTGTAATTTGGGGCACAGTTTCTTTAGGAGTATTTGTACACTGCACTGTCAATAATGCAAGTAATAATACCGAAAATTGTAATCGTAATACATTCTTCATCTTTGTAAATATTTAGGTTAATTTGGCCTAAACATACAAAAAAAAAAATTAGAAAAAAAATGTATAAATCATATTTCTAAGTGTATATAATACAACAAATCGCTTTTAAATAGTAAACGGGAATAGTGGCAACTTATCTATTTCTTCATGATCATAGTATACACACTCAAGAAACAATCCCGAAGCAGGAGCTGTGTGTTGTGCCGGGAAATCACTATATTGTGTAAGCATTTGAATAATGTGTTGTTGTGTTACAGTTCCTTTTCCTGCTTCTACCAATACTCCTACTATTCGTCTAACCATACTCCATAAAAAATGTGAACCAACAATATGAATCCACAAACAATTTTTGACTTGGTGTATTTGTATATGTGTAATTTCAACCATTGTAGACTCATCTTTTTTGGTAGTTTTGGCAAACGACGAAAAATCATGAAATCCTTTAAACAATTCTGCTGCTTGCATCATCTGTTCACTATCCAAATACTGCTGAACCCACCATACATAGCGTTTAAACAAGGCCGTTCGTTGTTTACTTATACAATATATGTAACTTCTAAAACGAGCATGATGCCGAGCATGAAATCTATCATGAACATGCTCTATTGATTGTACAGAAATATTTGAAGGTAAATAGGCTTGTAATTGTTGTAAGAAAAATTCAGAAGATACAGTTGTTTGTGCATCTACATGAGCAACTTGGCCTAATGCATGAACCCCGGCATCTGTTCTACCTGCACCATATACTTCAACATGGGGTGTATTGAGTATTTTACTGCAAACTTCAATTAATTTTCCCTGAATTGTCGGCTCATTTTTAAGCATTTGCCATCCTTTGTACTGCGAACCGTCGTATTCTATTGTGAGTTTAAATCGAGCCATTTTTGTGTTGTAATAATACAAAAGGAATTCTGCTTAATTGAATTATAACTAATGCAACATATCCACTATAAATATATTGTATTTGGAATAACGCAACTAAACAAAACAATAAAAGCAATACAATATGTATATACAAATAATAAACGATATATGTTCGCAACGAACTAAAAAGCCATACTATAGCAAACAATAGAAGAATGGGCGATGCCCATACCACATGTATATTAGGATATACGGCCGGGTGTATACTTATAAAACTAACATACCACACAAAAATTCCAATTAAACCAAAAAGAAAAAAAACTATACTATCTACTAAATACACATGTTTTTGTAGCCAAAATTCTAACCCTGTTATACCTATAAAGATAAAACATATAAGCCAAAGAATATGATACGGAACAGAAAAATATGATGATTGTGTTTTTGTAACTTCTTGTGGAACCAACACTTGTGTTTTACTTACTAAATTCTCGTGCGATTGTTCTTGCTTTACAGTTGCATATTGTGCCATCAAAAACAAACAATCGGGTAAAAACATGGTTTGCTCTATAGTTGGTTTACTATCGGCCGGCATACCAAGCCCTAAACTTATACCAAATCGTAACCACGAATCCTCTCCTACATAAGCATGTATAAAGGTTCGCCACGAAGGCATTGTTTCTTGAACCAAATACTGTTCTGTTGTATGCAACCACAACGTATCATATATACATTGTGTTGGTTTGTGCCACACCAAAGAATCTCCCAATACTTTGATTAATAAATCTCTGGGACGACTGGAACAATTATCGTAGAAAAAATTATATAAATATGTTCTATTTTGTGGCAGATAATTAGTTTGCAATAAATCAAACAAATATTGTTTTTGATACGGAGACAAACGCAATTGTTGTTCTATTACACCTCGTGAATCCATATAATATTCCGAAATAAAACTCGAAAACTGCTGAATACCAAGCCTGTAATATGTTTCTCCTTTTACAAAATTGTATGCAAAATCATCGGTATAACTAAAAATGCCATAATTAAACACTATATCAACATTGTTTGCTGTATCACACAAACGAATGGCTGAATGTCCAAAATGAGCATGAATTTGTGTTCCGGGAGCACATGTAAGAATTGAAAAATATGCAGTAGGTGAAAGTTGTTTTGCCCACAATGAAAAAGGAACACTCACAAAAAGCAAAAAAAATAAAATCTTTTTCATTTACAATACCCCTTGTTCTATCATTATTATAATACGTTCTATCATAGCATCTTCACCTTTTGCATCATATTCTGATTTAAGAGTTTCACCAAACATGCGTGCTACTCCTTGCCAAATAGCAGCTTGAAAACCACCTCGTAATTCCTTTATTATATCGTATGATGTTTGATTCAATTCTCGGTCAACCAATTTTATTAAAATCCTGCCTTGTCTTATTGTTAAATCTTTTAATTCTGCCGAATATAATTTCATCAACTCATCTTCTTTTTGTTTTATATATTTTTTTCGCTTAGGTCCTTCGGGGTATGCTTGCATACCAATTTGCATTTCAATAAATGTTTTTCGTGCAATTTGAGCATACGGATACACTTTTTTAACATCACGCACAAGGCGTCGGTAACGCAAATAATCTTCGTGCGATGCAAATTTTAATGCAGGAAACACATACACCTTTGGTAATTTTACGAGAGCTAACGTATCACCATCAACAATAATTCCCGGCAACACATAACTTTGTTCAACTTTTACTTGTTGAGCAAAAAGAGAAACAGGAACAATACATAAAAAAAGAATTATCTGTCGAATTGTATTCATGCATGTAATTAATGAAAACAAATATACTATAATTATTTTTCACACATAAAATAACTAAAAAATAAGTAGTAATATTGCAAAAAAAATTACATGTATCTTATTATAGATTGCGGAAATACTTCAATTAAAACATATTATTTTGAGAATTCATATTTACAAAATTCTCAAAAATACGCTCTATCCGAAGTTAAGAAATTATTACATGATATAGGTCAAAATAAAGCTATTACACAAGCTATATTTTGCAGTGTATCATACAATATTTCTCTTCTTAAACAAATACAATCAATAGTGCCTTGTATTGAATTCAACCATACTACAAAAATTCCACTCATCAATAATTATTCAAGCCCCCAAACATTAGGTCCTGATAGACTTGCGGCAGCTATTGGAGCAGAAACATTAGCTCCTGCGTGTAATAAATTAATTTTTGATTTTGGTACAGCTATTACCATAGATTTTGTTTCAAAAGATGGTATATACCAAGGTGGAAATATATCACCCGGACTACACACACGTTGTAAATCATTACAACAAAACACCCAATTACTTCCTTTAATTACAGATTTTTCAAATCATTCCCTTACTGGAAAATCAACTTTGGAAGCCATAAAAAATGGTGTTGTTTTAGGAATAATATATGAAATTGAAGGATATATTGCAACCTACAATACCATTTTTGAAAATATTTCGTTGTTTTTTACCGGTGGCGATGCATTTTTTTTTGAAAAAACAGTAAAAAAAACCATCTTTGCAGAACCAAATTTAATTGCTTTTGGATTACATAGAATATTACAAGATAATGCGGATAAATAAAAAAATAATTGTACTATTGTTGTCAGTTGCCTCAATTCAAGCTTTTGCACAACGCTCAACTACATCATTATACAGCAGATACGGATATGGTGAGTTGTATATACCTTCGTGTAACTTTGTGCAAATGGGAAATGTTGCTAACGGAATTCGATCGGCCAAGCAAATTCAATTCATAAATCCTGCTCACAACACAGCAATTGAAAAAGAAACATTTCTCTTCCAAGTAGGAAGCGGCTATTCGTATAGAAATTTTACACAACAAAACCAACACGTATCTAAAATTGATGCCGGTATTGAATATATGGCAATGGCTTTTGCCGTAATACCGAAAAAATGGGGTATGGCTGCAGGTATAGTTCCATTTAATACAGTAGGATACGAAATTCAAGCTGCAGATTCACTTGCTCAATATACATATACAGGTAAAGGCGGTATCAATCAATTTATTTGGAGTAATTCCATAAGCCCGTTCAAAGGACTATCAATAGGCGCTAATGCATCATTGTTATTTGGTAAAACCATTTATACCTCCAATGCTAAAGTATTGGTTGATGAATTTTCGTATTACACACGCAAACAACAAACGTATGACACCAAAGGTTTTATGTGGGATGCCGGTCTTCAATATACGTATCCTATCAACGATAAATCTTCTGTTACATTTGGTGCAACTTACAGAAACAAACAAACATTTTCGTTTCATAAACAATCATATTTAGGAACGTATAATGTTTTAGAACAAATTGATGTAAACAAAAAGAAACGAAAAACCATAACTACTGTGTATGAATCATATACCGAAATTGACACATTACATAATATAGTAACTAGAAATATAGAATCTGACATTCCACAACAAATTAGTTTTGGAATAGGTTACTCAATACAAGATAAATTTACCGGAGCTTTTGATTGTGGTTATTCAAATTGGAATTCTGTTTCGGTATGGGGTAAACCGTCAATCTATACCGGTAATGCAAAATTTGCTCGGTTGGGAGTTGAATTTATTCCCGATAAACGAGGTGCTTCGTATTTCAAAAAAATACCATATAGAATTGGTTTACAATATAATGAATTACCTATATCGTATACATTTAACAATACATTACTTAAGCCAATAGATTTTGGCATAAGTTTTGGCTCTGAATTTTTGTTAAAACAAACAGCAAATTCATTGGCTGTAAGTGTTATAACAGGAAGACGTGGAGATATATCATCAGCACAATCATTACAAGAATTGTATACTATGATAAAACTCCAAATAAACTTAAAAGAAACGTGGTTCTTACAAAGGAAAATTGATTAACAAACAGATATATAAAACAATACAAATATGAAACGAATAGCTTTTTGGTTGGCAGTAGTAGGATTTATAAGTGTATATTCACAAGTAACTGCGCAAAGTGAATCATTAAATTATGGTTCAGGAAAAGATAGTATTGCATGTGTTGAAAATCTAGCAATATATCAACACCGATACAAAAATGAAGAAAAAACAGGAACATTCTCACCTGAAACTATGAACGCATGGAGAAAAGCATTCAACTCATGTCCGCAATCTTCAAAAAACATGTATGTTCCTCATGGAGTTAATATGTTTACAACATTATACAGAAATGAAAAAGATGCCGTAAAAAAACAAAAATATCTTGATACTATTTTATTAATTTATGACAGACGTATCGAAAATTTTGGTGAAGAAAATAAATTTATTGGATTAAAAGGAGCTGACTTAATGCTTTTAAATCCTGCTAAATATGAAGAAGCTTTTAATATGTGTAAAAAATCAGTTGATGCATTGGGAAACAAATCCGAAGTAAAAACACTCGTAATGTATATGCAAGCCAATGTATCAAAATTTGAAAATAATTCATGTACAAAAGCCGAAGCATTACAAGTGTATCAACAAATAGCTTCTATATTTGACGCCAATATACAAAAAGGCTCTCAAGCACACGAAAAACAACTGCCTGTTGTTGAAAATATGTTCTTACAACTTAAACCCGAATGTACTGATTTAGTAGCCTTGTATGAGCCACAATACAAAGCAAATCCGCAAAATGTAGATGTATTGAAAAAAATAATTTCAAATTTAGGAAAAACTTGTAAAGACAGTGATTTATATCTACAAGCTGTAGTAAGCTTAGACAAAATTGAACCTTCAGCATTATCAAAAAGAAGTATTGCCGAAATGTATGTTGATAAAAAACAAAACAATACTGCAATCAATTATTTTAAAGAATCAATTGATTTAGAAACCGATAACAATCAAAAAGCTGAAACATACTATAGAATGGCATCAATTACAATGGGTAGTGCAAGCACTAGTGTAGCATACGCACAAAGCGCCCTAAAATTGAATCCTAATATGGGTAAAGCGCACTTATTTATAGCTGCTCAATATGTTAACAGCATTAATTCTTGTATTGACAAAGCAGAATATCCTGATGTAGCAAAATGGACCATACTATGGGCTGCTGTAGATATGTGTAATAAAGCAAAATCAGTTGACCCATCAGTTACAAGTCAAGCTAATAGCCAAATAGCTAATTACAGAGCTCACTTCCCTGATGCCGAAGCTTTATTTGGCTATAATATAACAGAAGGTGCTTCAATGTCATTTTCATGTTGGTTTACGGTAAATACTACAGCAAAGGTTAAATAACCCATGATTACAAACATTTTTTCATATTCAAGCAGCATAGTAATACTTAGTATTGCAATGCTGCTTGTTTCATGTAAAAACGATATAAAAAATGTAATAAAAGTACAAGAAGTTGAAAAACTTCCTGAATTATTAGGCGAAGAAATTTATTTACGTCAAAGTGAAATGGGCGAAATAAATATTAGTGTATTCGCAAAAAAATTTGTAAAATACAATTCCCAAAACAAAAAATTAACAGAATTTCCTGAAGGAATTATTGTAGTTCATTATTCTCAATATCCTGACACGTTATCAAAAATTTCTGCAAATTACGCAGTCAATTATGATGATAAAGAAATTTGGGAAGCAAAAGGAAATGTAGTAGCAAAAAACAAAAAAAATGAAATACTCAACACCGAGTATTTAGTGTGGGATCAAAAAAAGAAAATAATTTTTTCTGACAAACAAGTACAAGTAACTACGCCAAATGATATTATATTTGGTGAAGGATTTGAATCTGATGAACAATTCGAAAATTGGAAGATTCAAAAAGTTACCGGTATATTTACTCTTGATGATAATACAAGTGAATAATATGACAAAAAAAGATATATTTTTTCTTAAAATTCTTGAAATAAGCTGGATAGTAATTTCATTTTCTTCATTGCTTACTGCAATACACTCCTCTATTTATAATGGATTTGTACAAGATACAATTCTATTTTTTATTATTTCAATTATGGCTTTTGCCATGTTTTTGTATCGTAGAAACAAACGTAAACAAAAGACCCCTCACATATGATTGCCATAAGCATAATTATAGCTATAATTTTACTTATATTTTATATTGAGTATACTCATATATTTAAATTTGTGGTTACAGATAACGCAATGCAAGGAAGCGGAAACACACCTATACCGGTAAACACAAATGATGAAGAAACTATAAAGTTATTTAAAAATGCTATTGAATTTTCATCAGTAAAATTAAGAGAATGCAGCATACCTCGTACAGAATTAGTAACAATACAAACAACAGATTCGCTTGAATTATTAACACAAAAATTTATGTCGAGCGGGTATTCTAAAGTATTGGTATATGAAGATTCTATTGACAATATCATCGGATATGTACATATATCAGACATGTTTAAACACCCCCAATCAATAACCGAAATCATACGCCCCATACAATTTGTGCCCGAAACCATGAATGCAAAAAAACTCATGAAACAACTTATACAAAATAAACAAAGTATTGCTGTAGTTGTAGATGAATTTGGAGGCACATCAGGAGTTGTAACAATAGAAGATATTATTGAAGAAATTTTTGGAGAAATAAAAGATGAATTTGACACAGTAACTCTTGAAGAACGGAAATTACCAAATAATGAATTTATTTTTTCGGCTCGACATGAGATTGACTATATAAACGAAAAATATGAACTGAATTTACCGTCATCTGATGACTATGATACACTTGCAGGTCTTTTCCTATATCACCATCAAAAATTTCCTCATATCAATGCTTCTATTACTATAGAACAATGCAAACTCACTATTCTCAAAATTTCGGGAACACGTTTAGAATTAATTCATATAAAAAAAATATAAGGAACCATGTTTCATATCGTATTTTTTTTATCTTTGCCAACTTGAAAATAAATCGTTAATTAAATTTTAAGAAAACAATGTCAGCAATTCAAACTCTTAGAAACAAATCTGGACTTATTACTTTAGTTATAGGTATTGCTTTATTATCATTTGTTATAACAGGACTCGATCCAAAATTATTTTCGTCATTTAAAACACCCGAAAACGTTATTGCAAAAATTTACGGAGAAGATTACCCTTACGAAGCATACTATGAATATTATGAACAAGCTGAAAAACAACTCAGAAATTCGGAATTTCAAAATGCATTTCAAGCTGATGCATTATATAACCAAGCTTGGCAAACATTTTTAAATTCAGCTCTTTTTGATATTCAATTCAAAGAATTGGGGTTAGGTGTATACCGCGATAATTTACAAATTATGGGACTCTCTGACAAAGAATTTGAAGATATTACTATTGGAGAAAATATAGATTCTGAATTACAACGATATTTTCAAAATCCCAAAACCGGAATGTTTGACAAACAAATGCTTATTCAAACTCTTGCAAACCTAAGTGAATATAAAGAATCAAATCCTGAATTTTATGAAAGTTGGATTGATTACGAAAAAGCATTACACATAAATAATCTTCGAAACAAATATAATACACTAGTAAGAAACGCATTATACACTACATCTCTTGAAGCAGAAATGTCAATAAATGACAGAAAAACGCAAACTGATATAGAATATGTTAAAATTCCTTTTGAATCAATTGCAGACGAAACAGTTACAGTAAGCGATTCGGAAATTGCGGCATACTATGAAAAAGTAAAAAAATCAAAAAAATACGATCAAGAAAAAGCTGTTTCTATTGATTATGTAACATTTGATATAACCCCAACCCCACAAGATATTGAAGAAATTAAAAAAGCTGTTTTGAGCAAAGCTGAAGATTTTAAAACAGCAAAAAATACGTCTGTATTTTTAAATTTAAATTCTGATTCAAAATTTGATCCTACATATCATAAAAAAGGTACCCTACCTCCGGCTATTGATTCATTTGCGTTTACTAAAGCAAAAAATGACATTACAGAAATGTATTTAGAAGGAAATGTATATAAAATAGCTAAAATTTCTGATATTCGTATGGCTTCAGACTCTGCAAAAGCACGACACATATTAGTTACAGGACAAAATGCGATGAAAGAAGCCGATAGTCTAAAAGCCTTACTTGAAAAAGGAGCTGATTTTGGAACACTAGCAATGAAACATTCTAAAGACAGTTTATCGGCTATTAAAGGAGGCTTAATAGATTGGTTTAAAGAAGGACAAATGGTTCCATCATTTCAAGACACATGTTTCTTTGGTGAAAAAGGAAAAATATATTTAGCTCCTTCTAACTATGGTATTCATATCATAGAAATTTTGGAACAAGGGAAAAAATCAAAACGAGTTCAAGTTCAATACCTATCAAAACAAATTACATATTCACAAAACACTCGCAAAGAAGTATACAAAAAAGCTGTTGAATTTGCTTCAGAAAATAGAACAAAAGAACAGTTTGAAGCTTATTTAGCAAAAAATACAACTATATCAAAAAAAAATGGTGAAAAATTAGGCGAAAACGAACGAACATTACCCGGTATTCAAGATTCACGTGCAGTAATTCGCTGGGCTCATACAAATAAAGAATTAGATAAAGTTTCTGATATTTTTACCTGTGGTGATAAATTCGTAATTGCGGTTGTTTCAAAAGTATACGAAAAAGGTAAAATACCTCTAGATGATGTAAAAGAACAAATAAAAGCCGAAGTAATTAAAGAAAAGAAAATTGCAATGATTAAAGAAAAATTAGCAGGCATCAATACACAAACGACGTCATTATCAGAAATTGGATTAAAATTCAATATAGTAGCATTAACATCACTCAATATAAGTTTTGCTATGTATTCATCACCTGAATTTGGTATGGAACCTAAAGTAATTGCCACTGCGTGTATTCTTGAAAAAGGAAAACAATCGCAAATAATAGAAGGCAATACTGGTATTTTTGTTATAAAAGTTGTTGACAGAAGAACTATAGATACAAATTCAGATATACAAGTTGAAAAAACAATGCTAACTCAAAGAGCTTCGTCACAACTTATGAATGCAACTCCGGCAATATTGAAAGATAAAGCTGAAGTAGAAGATTTACGAATAAATTTTATGTAGTTTTTGAGAGGATAAATACTAAACAATAAAAACCTGATTCAATGCGAGTCAGGTTTTTTTGTATATATAAATTCAATGCCTTGAGCTGTAGAACTAACATTTGTATTCTGCAAAGAATCAACTTCAGGTTTAGTAAAAGAAAAACTTCGAAACAAAAATGCTAAAAAGCAACCGGTAACAGCACCGCCTATATGATATTCCCATGAAATAGAATTATTGTGAGGCAATATTCCCCAAATAAAACCACTATTGAGCACTATAATTACAGCAGAAACTGCCAATAATTGACGTTTTTTGGTATATACACCTATACACACCATAAAAAACAATAAACAATATACTACCCCACTTGCACCTAAGTGTATTGCACTTCTACCAATAAACCAAGTAATAATACCGGGAACTATATATCCGGTAACCAAAACTATATGAGAAACCGTTTTAAAAACAGTAAATAAAATATACAAAGTTATAATAAGCGATGAAACATTAGACAAAACATGCTCCCATGAACTATGAATAAGAGGAGCAAACAATATACCTGTAAGCCCATGGAAACTACGAGGAATTATACCAAATTGAATTAACGAAAATGAATAAACAACAGCACAATAATGAATACAGAGTATTAGTAAAACAAATAAAAGCGGAAAAGTTATATGAGGATATTTATGAAACATTACTATTTTTTTGAAATTATCAACGAAAATAGTACATTTGTACAAATATAATTGTATATTAGCATGTTTAAATAAAAAAATGAGCGATATGAAAAAACACTTGCCAGTTATTTTAGGTATTTTAGGTATTCTTT
>JAJUFK010000406.1 GCA_029266015.1 Bacteroidota bacterium | reverse complement strand
GCATTGCATTTGATGCAATAGAAACACCGTTTGGAAAAACTGATAAAATTATTGGTGGTGCAGGAACATATATCTGTTTTTCGTCATCATATTTTACTACACCACATGCTGTAGCTGTGGTTGGTGGTGATTTCCCCGAAGAATTTATCAAAAAATTACAAAAACGCGGTGTTGTAACCGATGGATTACAAATCAAACAAGATGAAAAAACATTTTTTTGGTCTGGTAAGTATTACGACAATATGAATAAACGTGATACTTTAATTACAGAATTAAATGTACTAGAGCATTTTAATCCTATAATTCCTGATTCGTATCAACGTGCCGAATATGTAATGTTAGGAAATTTGAGCCCAATAGTTCAACGTCAAGTTATAGAACGATTACAAGTACGTCCTAAATTAATTGTAATGGATACAATGAATTTTTGGATGGATATTCTTCTTGATGAATTGCATAAAACTATTGCAATGGTTGATGTAATTACTATAAATGAAGAAGAAGCTCGACAATTATCGGGAGAATACTCACTACCAAAGGCTGCAAAAAAAATTATGACCATGGGTCCACAATATGTGATTATAAAAAAAGGTGAACATGGAGCATTATTGTTTAGCAACAACAACATATTTTGTGCACCAGCATTACCTTTAGAAACAGTAATAGATCCTACAGGAGCCGGCGATACTTTTGCCGGAGGATTTATAGGTTATATTGCACAACAAAATAAAACTGATTTTGAAACAATGAAAGCAGCATTAATTGTAGGTTCTGCTATGGCATCATTTACTGTAGAAAAAATGGGAACAGAACAGATTGAACAATTAACACAAGAACAAATAACCGATAGAATAAATCAGTTTAGAAAACTTACTTCGTATTCACTATAAAAAAAACGAGGTTGTTTATAATTGAAACAACCTCGTTTTTTTATTTTTTTCTTACTATTTCATTAATGTTTTGCACCACGAGGCAATGCGCTATAATTTAATTTAAGAGCATTTGCTTTACGCAATTCCATTTTAATATCTGTTATAATCCCCATTTTTGTTTTAGAATCAACTTTTAGATTCATAGTCAAAAAATCTCTATCGTTAGGATTTCGAGCCTCACGTTCTAATTGAACAAAACGACCAATTTTTGATACATCTTCAATTGATTCATTTAACTGAATTACAGGTTGATTACCAAATACTGCTTGTAATTCAACAGTTGGTTGTGCAACATAAATATTACTAACCAATGATTTTTTTTCTAATTTTGTTAATTCGGTTCCTTTTGGTAATCGTGGCTTTTTAACTAACAATGTACTTTCGCGCATAGTTGTACTAACCATAAAGAAAAATAACAACATAAATACAATATCAGGTAATGATGCTGTTGAAATTGCTGGAGCAACCTTTTTTCCACCTTTTCTTATTTTTGCCATGTTTATTTTCCTCCAATATTTTTAGGTTCTGCTTCAGAAATACGTTGCGGAATCAATAATTTTATAGCCTTTTGTTGGTCTT
>JAJUFK010000386.1 GCA_029266015.1 Bacteroidota bacterium | reverse complement strand
ATATATCTAAAATCATCGGCAGAATATTGTATTTGTTCTTTGTTTGTTCCAAAATTTGTTGTTACTTGATTAGTAACAGCACCTTTGGTTACAGCTATTTGTATGGCATCTGCAGTAATTGTTTTAAACGTTTTGGTTTCTGTATTGAATACCTGCATTACAACTTGAGGAATTGTAAAATTTCCTTCATGACGAGGAATTACCACATATTCAAATGTTTTGGAACCTTTATCCCCCATAGTTGTAGTTGTATACGAATCTATTATTTTAGGTTCATACACTTCAAAATCTTTAGGAAAATCAATTGTTGGTTTTTGTAACAAAGCTAAATTACCAATTCCCTGAATAGTAAACTTATACGTAATAGCTTCATTTGCCGGAATAGTTTGCACATCGGTTTTTGCCGTTATTGAAAATTCCCCCACAGCACCATTAAAATCAGAGGTTTTACCTTGAGGAAATGGCAGCACTTGTATATATACAGGTTTACTCTCTATTATTCTTCGTTCTTGCTTATTGTACATATTCCAAAAACTGTTTCCTACTTGAGTTATAACATTACAATCAAGTTTAAAGGGTGTAATTGTAAGTTTTCCTGATTTTTGAGGAAAAAGCACTAATCGTTGAAACAATACCGAATAATATTCTTTGCCATCAATAACCTCACGTTCAAATTTAAGTTCTTGCGGCTGTTCGATTATCTTTTTATAAAAACCGGTAAATTCGGGGAATGTATGAGTATTTATATTAAAATTTTTCTGTGTATATAATTTAATTGATACATAAATAGGTTCACCAATATAAGCAGTTTGTTTATTAGTATATACACGAGCAAACACATCGGTTCCTGCCGATGAAGGTGTTGGGTCTTGATATGCTTGTTGAGCAGCTGCTCCCGACGATTGTCTTTGTGCAGAATTATTTGAAGAAGCTGCAACTACTTCAATTTCTTGTGTTTTTGATGATATTGTTTTACCATCTATAACTACACTGGCAATAGGTATTTTAAAAACCCCTTTGCGTATAGCTCTAAATTGATGAGTTTCACTATATGTATATTCCGATGTAGTCTTTCCGTTTATTATTTGAATACTATTACTGGTACTTGTTTGTGGTCTTCCGGAGGCTTGCAATCCGTCAACGGTAGATACTTTAAAATTATCACCCGGACGTACATTGATAGAATACGTAATATGAACAAATTCACCTTCTTCAACTACTTTAGGTGCCTGTACCGTAATTGTTTGTCCTATTGCCGAAAAGAAACAAAAACTACTTACAAATAAACAAATTACTATACATTGTATGGGTTTCATAGTTGTACTTTTTTACCAATTTTTCTCAATTACCTGTTTTCGTTGTTGTTCTTGTTTTTGTTTTTGAAGTTTTAATTGAATTGCTCGCTCATTGTTTTCAATAGCTCGCAACATCATTTCTGCTTCAACTTCAGATATTTGCCCTTTTACATATTGTTCTTTTGATTTTTCACCGGATTGTTCTTTTGATTGTTCTCCCTGCTTTTGCTGTTGTTCTCCTGACTGTTTATTTTGATTTGAGTTTTGATTACTGCCATTTTTTGAGTTTGTGTCATTATTTTGCTGCTTATTATCTTGATTCCCATTTTGAGAATTATTTTGAGAATTATTATCTTGATTAGTATTTTGATTTTTTTGGTTTTGCTGGTTTTGACTGGAAGAATTTTTATTTTCTTTCATCAATTCAATAAGTTTTGTAAGTTTTTCATCATTTTCATATACTTCCAACCCTCTATTTGCGAGAAGCACTGCCTCTTTTTGTTTTCCT
>JAJUFK010000220.1 GCA_029266015.1 Bacteroidota bacterium | reverse complement strand
TATCTTTAAACATACCCATGCTACTCTTCCTTTTTATACATTTCTAAAATACTATTACTTATATTTCTATAAATTTCCTGAAAACTTGGATACGGAGCAAGAATATCAATATGTTTTTGCACAACATGAATATCCTTTCTCATAGCTGGTCCGGTTTGCGAAATTGATGGTGAATATTTTGTTATTTTTTCAAACGTTTCTCTAAGCAAAGGTTTGAACGTTTCAAATTTAATTTGATTTTCTTTCATCAACAGTTCTGCAATTGTACACATATGATTAGTAAAATTATTGGCAAATACTGCACATATATGCAACATACATCGTTGTTGAGAATTTATAACTTGTACATGAGGACTGATTTTTTTTACAAAATTAAATAGCATTTGTTCGTTTTCGGGAGTATTTGCCTCAATAAATATAGGAATTTCAGCATAATTTATATCCTTAAATTTCGAAAATGTTTGCATAGGATATACAACACCATAATTTTGTGCCAAATCATAAAATACTTCTATCCCCATACTTCCTGAGGTATGTACAATAAATTTATTACCGATTTGTAATTGTCGTAATACAGGTATTATGGCATTATCGGTAACACAAACTATGTAAATATCAGCGTTTTTATTTATTTCATGAATATCTGTTGTAAAACCACATTCCATACGTGAAGCTAATTCAACAGCAGATTTCATTGTTCTGCTTACAATTTGCAAAATTTGTACACCTTCATTTTTAAGTGCAATAGCCAAATGCGTCCCAACATTACCTGCTCCTATTATAACAGCTTTTATTTGCATGAAAAATTGTAATTTAATGTTCACTACAAAAGTAGTAAAATACTTGAGTAAATTACAAAGTTTTATATTAATTGTTGGTATTGAATTGCTGAAATTATTTGCATTTCAAAATACGCTCTTGGTAGGTTTTTGCAAACAATTCCATAGATTTTGTATCATTTGCATACTTACTTTCCAATTCCTTGTTAATTTTATTTGCTTCTTCTTCTATTTGTTGTAACTGCTTTAAAACTGTTGAATCATGTAAATCTTGTGCTTGCGATACTATTTTATTTTGTTTGCAAAATAATTCTGCCATTCGTTCAGCATCTTTCTTTACATTGTTGTTACTACATGAAACAACTGATATTAGAATTATTGAAAATAGTACTATTTTTTTCATAATCGTATAATTTATAATAATTGTAATGTTTTTTGCACGTGAGATAATAGCGTTTGATTGGCTTGAAAATATGTTTCAAAATTTTCAAAATCTATATAATTTGGTATTCCGATAGTCGCTTGTAAGTCTCCACCCCATCGAGGAATTAAATCTGCTGCATGTTGCAATACTAATTTTGAACCACTGGCACCCGGTGTTACCGAAAATAAAATAACCGGTTTTTGCTGAAATATTTTTTTCTCTATTCTTGACAACCAATCAACTATATTTTAAAAAAAAGCCGGTAGTGCTCCATTATGTTCCGGTGTGGCAATTATAAAGGCATCGTGCGAAGAAAATAAATTATGCAATGCCACCATTGCCAACGGCTTTCCCGACTTTTGTTCAATATCATAACTATATAGAGGTGCAGGAAAAAATCGCAAATCTATTATTGTTACTTCATGTTGATGTATATATTGAGCTATGTGTTCAATAAACGTTTGATTAATAGATTGAGAACTATTACTCGCTGAAAATAATAATACTTTCATATTGCTTATATTTTAATTGTTCTCAATTTAGAACGATATATACTGCTCTATACTTACAATGTGTATTAACGTTTAGTATTAAATTCGCGTAATTGAGCTATTAACATGGTATTTTCTTGTGGAGTACCAATTGTAATTCGCAAACTATCTTCGCACAAAGCTATTTTTGAACGATCTCTTACAATTATACCTTTATCAACCAAATACAAATACACTTGATGAGCATTATCAATTTTCACAAGTAAAAAATTAGCATCACTCGGATAAACTTTTCTCACTCCATTTACTTTTGTGAGAGTTTCTGCCATTTTCTCTCTCTCTTGAATTATTTGCTCAACCATTATATCTTTTGCTTCAAGATTTCCGGACAACACCTTCAATGCATATTCTTGTACAAGTCCACTTATATTATACGGTAGTTTTATTTTATTTAACACAGCTATAATTTCTTGTGACGCAAACAGCATTCCTAATCTGATATTAGCTAATCCCCATGCTTTTGAAAAAGTTTGCAACACAACTACATTTGAATAATCATGCAATGTATGTATCCATGAAGGTTCTGAAGCAAAATCAATATATGCTTCATCAATCACAACCAAACAATTTGAATTTTCAACAATATATTGAATATCAGATTTTCGCAATAAGTTTGCAGTAGGATTATTTGGTGAACACAACCATATAATCTTTGTATATTCATCAATGCTATCTAAAATTTTAGAAACTTGTAATTGAAAATCTTCCGTCAACGCAACCTCCTTGCATAATATATCATTTGTATCGGCAGAAACCTTATACATACCATATGTTGGCGGGCATAATATGACATTATCAACTCCCGGATTACAAAATGCTGTATATAATAAATCAATACCTTCATCGCTGCCATTACCTAAAAACATATTTTCAACAGTTACATTTTTTATTTGAGAAATACGTTTTTTTAATTCAATTTGATATGGATCCGGGTATCTATTGTACAAACTACCATCAATAGATCCAAATGGATTCTCATTGGCATCTAAATTAATCAAAGCAACACCTGAATATTCATCTCGAGCTGTAGAATAGGGCTTTATTTGCTGTATATTTTTTCGTAATAAATGTGAAATTGAAAAAGTATTTTTCATAAAATATTTCAGTATTAGACAGTATTAAGAAATTGAATTTAATCTGATACGAACGGCATTCTTATGGGCATCGAGCATTTCTGCTGCAGCCATTGTTTCTATAATAGGCCCGAGAGTTTGCAATCCTTCTTGAGTAATTTCTTGAAATGTAATTTTTTTCACAAAACTATCGAGCGAAACCCCACTATAAGCTTTAGCATATCCATTTGTTGGTAATGTATGATTTGTTCCTGATGCATAATCACCTGCACTTTCAGGTGAATAATTTCCAAGAAATACAGAACCTGCATTAATAACTTTTTTACTAAATTGAAATGGTGCTTGTACAGATAATATTAAATGTTCCGGTGCATATTCATTCATTAGCTCAACTGCATGGTTCATATCGTCAAAAACTATTATTTTGCTATGTTGTAATGATGAAGACGCTAATTCTTTGCGAGTTAATTGAGAAAGTTGTTTGTCAACCTCTTCTTTTGTTTTATGAGCTATTGTCATAGAATTAGTAACCAAAATAGATTGACTATCGGCACCATGTTCACATTGCGATAATAAGTCGGCAGCAATAAAAGCAGGTTCAGCAGTATCGTCAGCAATTACCATAACTTCAGATGGTCCTGCTGGCATATCTATAGCAATTCCCTGCATAGCTGCCATCATTTTTGCTTTTGTTACAAACTGATTACCCGGACCAAAAATTTTATATACTTGTGGTATAGTTTCTGTACCATAAGCCATTGCTGCTATAGCCTGAGCACCTCCAATACGAAATATTTTAGTTACTCCTGCTTGTTGAGCTGCATATAGTATAGCAGGATGTATTCCTCCTTGTTTTGATTCGGGTGTACATACAATTATTTCTTTGCAACCGGCTATTTTTGCAGGTATAGCAAGCATCAAAATAGTAGAAAATAAAGGTGCTGAACCTCCGGGTATATATAACCCGACTTTTTCTATTGGTACACTTTTACGCCAACATTTTACACCATACATAGTTTCTGTAACCGATGGTATTTCTTCTTGTCGTTCATGAAACGTTTGTATATTTTTAATTGCGGTTACGATTGCATGTTTTAAATCGGGTGAAATAGAATGTTGAGCTGCTTCAATTTCAGCAAATGAAACTTCAAGTTTATTGACATTTGGATTGTCAAACCGCTGAGAGTAACGCAAAACAGCTGCATCTCCATTGTTTTTAACTTGTTCCATAATTTCTTGAACAGTTGTTTCTAATTGTTTATTTTCAATCAATGGTCGTTGTAACGCCGATTTCCATTCTTGCTTTGAAGGATTTACAAGTATTTCCATAGTATAGTAATTTGTTACAAATATATAAAAAAAGCCATACCCTATAGAGGATATGGCTCTTTTAGGTTTTTTTTAATAATTATTTCTTTTTACTATGATCAATAACAGACATAGCTGTTGCCAACATGCTACTTATATCATTCATATTTTGAGGAATAATCATAGAATTTGTTGTTTTTGCTAATTTTCCAAATTCTCCTAAATACTGTTCTGCAATTCTAAGATTTACAGCATCAATACCATGTTCTGAACCAATC
>JAJUFK010000125.1 GCA_029266015.1 Bacteroidota bacterium | reverse complement strand
TTAATCTCATTCAATTTGTGTCGACACGAGTAAAGTAATACTTCTATTTTCCGATTATTTGTTGTAAATATTCCTCTAAAGCACCACCACGAACATTTTTCGCAATTATTTTTCCATCGGGTCCTAATAACAATGTATGAGGTATAGAAGTTACATTATACATACTGCTATATACTTTTTGAGCATCATATACTGTAATCCAAGGCATATTTTCTTGACTTAATGCTTGAAACCAGGCATTTTTATCGTTATCTATTGAAACAGAGTAAATTTCGAATCCGCGATTTCCATATATACTATAAGCCTTTTTTAGATTTGGTATTTCTTGACGACATGGCCTGCACCAACTTGCCCAAAAATCAATTAAAACTACTTTCCCTTTGAGAGATGACAAAGCTATTTGTTTACCATTTTCATCTTGCAATACTATATCAGGAGCCAAGGAACCTTCCTTAAGAAACAGTGCTTGCTTTAAGTTAGTATGAAAATTTTCTACAATTGGATTACCTTTATGTACCGACATTAAACTTGAATCAAGAAATTCATAAATATTGGAATACATACTTATATCTAAAACTTCAATTACAGCAAGCGAAGCTAATGATGTAGGATTTTGTTTAACAAATGAAATTACATAGTCAATACGTTTTTTCTCAACAGAATCTATAGCTCGTTCATACTTTTTTTGCAATTCTTGAGTATTTTTTGCAAATTGCTGCAAATTTGCATTTGTACTATTCCACAATTCAGTATGCTTAGAACCTTTAACCGTATTGTCGCCTGACATATTATTATAATTGGCTGTAATAGTTATTTTTTCTTTTGGTGAAAGTATTAACAAAATAAAATCATTAGGATTAAAAAATAACTTTGCATAATTTGTATAAGTATTAGTAAAAGTATAGGAGAATTCACCTTTTGCCGATACCGGAATTGATATATCTACCGGCGTATTACTTGAATAAATTAATAATTTTAGAGAATCTTTACCGGAATAATTTGTAATTTTACCTTGTAAACTAACTTCTTGTGCTTGCAGTGCATAAGATATAATAACTAAAAGAAATACAATATAACGTTTCATATATATAAAAATTAAGCGTGGAAATATACAACAATATTCTTATTTTCGATACACTTTCATCAACTAACGAACATGCATTCAAAATTATTGAAAGTAATCAAGTAAAAGAATTTACTACAATTTACACCCCCAATCAAACTCGTGGAAAAGGACAACGCGGCAATTCATGGCTTTCGGAACCCGGCTTAAATTGTTTATTTTCAATTATTCTTTTTCCAAAAAAAATTCCTGCAAACAACCAATTTATTCTTTCTCAAGCTGTTTCGGTAGGCTTATTACATGCATTACAAAAATATTGTAACAACATATATATTAAATGGCCTAATGATATATATATAAATAACAAAAAAATTGCGGGAATACTCATTGAAAACATTCTGTTAGGTCAAAATATTTCTAAAAGTGTTGTAGGTATTGGACTCAATTGCAATCAGACAATATTTGACAAATCATTACCTAATCCAACTTCACTGGCTCTTGAAACTAACAAAAAATATGATTGTATAGAAATAATTAACGAATGTATTGAATCTATTCAAAAAACATATATAAATATAGACCATGCAAAAAATGAAATAGAAAACACATATCACACTGCTTTATATAAAAGAAATATTTTAGCTCAGTATAAAGACAGTAATGGAATATTTGACGCAAAAATTATAGGAGTAGAACCTACAGGGAAATTATTATTACAAGACTCATATAACCAACTGAGAACATACAACTTTAAAGAAATTGAATTTTTGTAAAAAAGAGATAATAAATTTAGTTAATAGACTGTTTAAATAAAAAATTCAAAACATTGATAAAAAACCAATTGAATTAATTATTTTTGTTCCAAATTTCAAAAGAACTTATATATTTTATTTACTATTATGGATACAAATCAAAAAGCAAACTCTAAAATTTATGTGTTTTTCATTTTAATTATTTTATTATTATTAGGATGTATAGGTGTGCTATACACTAAATACAATAAAGCATTACAAACCATTACTAATATTGAAAATAATTTAACAGTAGTAAACAGTGAAAAACAAAAATTACTTACAGAACTTGATTCTCTTGAACAAGAAATAAAAATGCATATGGGTAAAAATGCAAAACTTGACTCATTGCTTATAGAAAAACAAGCTGAAATAGAAAAAATACGCTATACTTTAAGAACTCAAAATGCTGATATAGCAGAAATAAACAATTATAAAAAACAAATAGAAATATTACGTGCTACTGCCGATCAGTACATTAAAGAAAATGCATATTTAAAATATAAAGTTGATTCATTAAAAGCTATGAATCAATATCAAAAAATAAAATTAGATACCATGGAAATTGAAAATTTCCAAAAAGCTAAAAAAATTGACGAATTAAACGAAAAAGTTGAAATTGGTTCACAACTGCGAGTAAGTGATGTAAAAGTAACTGCATATAATAAAAAAGGCAAACCTATAACACGAGCAAAACGTGTAGAAAAAATTGAAGTTGCCGGTACCATGCTTAAAAATATTTTGGCTCAACCGGGTAAACGCACTATTTTTATTCGCATTACAGCTCCTGGTGGTGTTGTGTTAACTCAATCTTCAAACAACCAATTTGATTATGACGGTAAAACAATTATGTTTAGTGAGAAAAAAGAAATACTTTACAATAATAATGACTCACGTTTTGAAGTATATTACAATGCTGTAAATGACAATTTAGAAATTGGTATTTACAAAATTGCAATTTTCTGTGATGGAAAAGAAGTTGGAAAATCAGAAATTGAATTAAAATAATTTACAACAAAATATTTCCTTTTAGATTGTTTTTGTAGTATATTTGCTGAATCAATACAAAATTTTTGGGAATCTTATAAGCATGCTTGTAGGATTCCTTTTGTTTTATATAAAATTCATTAACCTATGGCAAAGATTTCATATGTTACAGAAGAAGGGTTGAAGAAACTTCAACAAGAGTTAGATTATCTAACAAGTGTAGAACGCCCAAAAATATCGCAACAAATAGCAGAAGCTCGCGATAAAGGTGATTTGTCGGAAAACGCTGAATACGATGCTGCCAAAGAGGCTCAAGGGTTATTGGAATTACGTATTTCAAAATTACAAGAAACCATTATTAATTCACGTATTATTGATGAATCAAAACTCGATTCTTCTACGGTACAAATTCTTTCTAAAGTTAAGATAAAAAATACCAAAAACAATGCTGTAATGGAATACACCATTGTAGCTGAATCGGAAGCTGACCTAAAAAGCGGTAAAATTTCTATTGATACTCCTATAGCAAAAGGATTAATAGGTAAAAAAGTAGGCGATACCGTAGAAATAAAAGTTCCTGCAGGTGTTATTCCATTTGAAATAATTGAAATATCGAGATAGAATATGGCAACAATCTTTTCAAAAATCGTACAAGGTGAAATACCTGCACATAAAATTGCAGAAAACACCGACTTTTTAGCATTTCTTGATGTTAACCCTTTAGTGATGGGGCATGTGCTAGTAATTCCAAAGCAAGAAATAGACTATATTTTTGATGTAGATGACAACACATTGGGAAACATGATGATATTTGCCAAACAAATAGCAATAGCACTCAAAAAAACTGTGCCATGCAAACGTATTGGTGTTGCAGTAATAGGTTTAGAAGTACCACATTGTCATATACATTTAGTTCCTATGCAAACAATGGCAGACATAAACTTTATGCAACCAAAACTAAAACCATCTCAAGAAGACCTAATTGCAATGAAAAATGCTATTATAAAAAATATCTAATTTTTATTTAAATACTGCCTGTAACTCTGTATTTTTGTATGGAAATTTTTATTATAATCCTAAACAAAAAAATAATTACAGGCATTATTTTTTATACACTATGATACGAATTTATACAGAACCCATTTTTTTACCAGAAAAAGAATACGTATTTACAGTATTATTTAAAGAAATACTTGGACTCGATTTTTCAATACACACATCGTCGGTTAGTCGTCAATACAAAATTCATTTACCAAACAATGCTACTATTGAATTTCGCGACGCATTTTTTTCCGGATTTTCCGAATCGGTAGGTTATTGTTCTACCGACAATATTCCAAAAAAAATTACCTATTTGAAAGATGTATTACCGGAACAAACTATTCCTGTTTTATATGGAGATGCCTCGTATAACGAAATCAATGATCAATCACTTTACTGTGGAGTTGACATAATAGCAGGTGCATTTTTTATGTTGAGTCGTTGGGAAGAAACAAGTATAGAAGAACGTGATTCATTTGGTAGATTTCCTGAACGATTGAGTTTAGCAGTAAAACATAATTTTATTCAACTACCTATAGTACATATATATGCAGAGCTTTTCAAAAAAATGGCAACAGAACTTGGTGCTAAAATTCAAATAAAACGTACATTCAAAAAGACATTGACTCACGATATTGATTTTATGTACAAATGGATGAATAGTACTGATTTTTTAAGAACATTGTGTGGCGATTTATGTAAACGAGCATCTATTCAAACATTTAAAACCAGTTGGGCCTTACGAAAACAAAAAAAAGATCCATATGACACCTTTGATAAACTTATGACAATAAGTGAGCAAATAGGAACTCAATCAACGTTTTATTTCTTACTTACTCCACGCAATAATAAAGCACTTGCTTCGGAACGCGGCAAACAAGTAATAAGCAATATAATACATCGGAATCATTCATTTGGAATACATTTAAATGAATGGACAGAAGCAGAATTTCCACTCATTCAAAAAACAATAACACAATTTGAAACTATTGCTGAATCTAAAATAACAAAAAGTAGACAACATTTTTTAAAAATACAAGTACCCGATACTTTGCGAGTTTTAGAACAAGTAGGAATATATCAAGATAGTTCATTATATTACCGTAACAATCCCGGATTTAGAACCGGTATGTGTATTGAACACTCCATGTTTGATTGTATTAATCGTAAAATCATGTCAATCAAAGAATTGCCTCTAATCTTAATGGATGTAAGCTTACAAAAATATACACAAATAGAAGATGCGCAAACACTAATTTACACCTTAATACAAACTACTAAGAAATATTCGGGGAACTTTGTTTGTTTATGGCACAACAGTAGTTTCGACTATCACACATGGAAAAACGGAGATGAATTGTATTCCTATTTAATTGAAATTTAAATGCAAAATTTCATTTTTATCTATGATACGGTTTGTACGTTTTTTTTCGAATTAATATAATAATTTGTGTATGTTTACAAAAAAAATTACTTGAAACTTAAATTTTAAAAACAATGAAAGGTAAATATTCAAATCTCATAATTATAGGTATAATAGGCGTAATTGTTCTCATATTATTTGGAGGCAGTATGTTTATAAAACTTGAAGCAACAGAACGAGGCGTTATGTTCCGTCAGTTTACAACAGGATTAGACACTGTTCAAGTATATCAACCCGGATTTCATATTATTGCTCCATGGAATGACATGTATGTATTTAACGTAGCAGAACAAAAAATAGAAGAACCAATGGACGTGTTAGACAAAAATGGTCTTTCTATTAATATTGATGTAACTGTTCGTTTTTATCCGGTATATACTCGTGTACCCTTTTTATACAGAGCATTTAAACTCGATTACATTAGTGTACTTGTTGTTCCCGAAGTTCGTTCGGCAGTTCGACAAATTGCAGGTAGATATTCGGCAGAAGAAATTTATTCTACTAAACGTAGCGAAGTAGAGCAAAAAATAATTGACGAAGCGGGTAAAAAACTTCGCGACAATAATATAGAAATGAAAGCATTACTTATCCGATCTATTAATTTACCTCCCGATATTCGTCAAGCTATTGAAAGCAAATTGAAACAAGAACAAGAAGCGCTTGCATACAAATTTCGTTTGGATAAAGAAAATAGTGAAGCCGAACGTAAACGTATAGCTGCCGAAGGTGAAGCGCGTGCAAATAGAATTATAAACAACAGTTTAACAGAAGAACTGTTAAAAATGCGTGGTATAGAAGCAACGCTTAAATTAGGTGAATCACCAAATTCTAAAGTGGTAATAGTAGGTGGAGGCAAAAGCGGATTGCCAATAATTTTGAATACAGATAAATAATAGAACACTTTTAATATTTGCAAAGCCCGAAGTGTTTCTTCGGGCTTTGTTGTTTATATACAAAAACCTACATGTATTTGAATAAGAGGTAATATGAGATTTTGATTTAAATTTTCATATGGAATGCTTATTTCTCTTATATCAGAATTATTTGTATAGATAATTTTTTCATACGAATAAAAAATCGTTCTTTGCAGTTGTACTCCAACTTGTGGAGTTATCAACAAACGATTCCATCGTATATCAAAACCTCCGTAAAGAGCATATATATTTGTTTTATATATATCATTATAGATATATGTATATCCATTATCTTTATCTATTCCATCATTCTTTGTAAATATTTCTCTATATGCATATTGCATTCCCGTATGCCATTTTTTATACGGTGTTAAATAATAATCAATATTTCATGAACCTAACGTGTAGACTACATTTCTATGAGGAATATAAGTTCCTGAAATAGCTACACGAAAAGGAGCCGATTTGTTCAAATATTGGAATTGAAGAGACACAAAGTCGGGATCGCCAAAACTTACACCTATAGTTATTGGATAGAGCCTTACAGTATCGTCTTGAGCATACGTAATTTTGGAAAAATAGAGAAAAACTAAAAACAATAGAATTCTGAAATTCATTATTATGTGGTTTAAAAATTTTTAGAATAAAAAAATGTATAGGCAAAAGTACAAAAATGACGAAAATCATACA
>JAJUFK010000080.1 GCA_029266015.1 Bacteroidota bacterium | reverse complement strand
CATATAATTAAGCGAGTAATGCACATATTTGCTTTATATGGTGTGCGAAGCCTTAGTATAGATACTATAGCTATGTATATTCCTTTAAGTAAAAAAGAATTATTAAAAATTGCAAAAAACAAAGAAGAATTAATTGCAAAGATTTTTGAATATAGAGCTATTATTGCGATTGAAATTAGCAAACAAATACATGAAAATCCTTATATAGTAAATGCTATAGATATTTTAGTGCACATGTCGGTGCTTATGAGTAAAGCATGTAATGAGTTTAATACGCAATTAGATTTTGAGTTTAAAAAGTATTATCCTGTTTTGTTTGCAGAATATGAAAAACAAAAACATGCTCATATTATACAGAATATGACAGCTATTATAGAACAAGGACAGAAAGAGTTACTTTTTAAATCAGAAATTGTAGTATTGCAAGTTGCTGAGCATTATTTTGAGCAAGTGCAAAAACATCACGAGTCATTGCAAGAAGAATCAAAATTTTCACGTCAAACAATTGAGTTTATGATTGAACATATTTCACAATTTATTCAATCAATTTCTACTCAACTAGGTATAATACATTTTGAATCAAAAAAACACATATTGTTTGATTTGCTTTCTGAATGGGATTCAAAAGTATAGTTAAAAAAATATGTTAGTCGAAAAAAAAGAGAGTTTTGTCGATTTTGAATAGAAAAAATAATAGGTAACAACTAGTTTTGAACAAAAAATTAAAATAAATTATATGAAAAAAACACTTTTTTTATCACTGTTTTTGGGTTTGTGTGGAGTGTATGCACTACAAGCACAACAATTGTCGCTTAGTTTATCTCAAGCAAAACAATATGCAGTTTCACATAATATTAGTATTAAAAATGCTGAATTATCTGTGGCGGCAGCTCAAAAAAATGTGCAATCAACAATTGCAAAAGGATTACCTCAAGCTGATGCAAGTTTTGATTATTCGCATTTTTTTAATTATGAACTCAATTTATCGTTTGGTTCGGGAGGAACAACCCAACCAATTGATTATTCAAAATTAGATGCAGGCGATGCTGAAATAATGAAATTGTTGAGTTCATTTGGTAGTTCTGAACCTATTGTAATGAAAGGTTCTATGAGTAGTAAAATTCAAGTTTCACAAATACTCTTTAGTGGTCAATATTGGGTTGGAATTCAAATGGCAAAGCTTGCAAAACTTATGAATGAACAAAATCTTGAGAAAAGTAGAGCCGATATTGAAGAGTCTGTTTCAAATGTGTATTTTGGAATTTTAGTATTAGAAGAATCTTTGGGAGTAATACAAACAACTATACAAAATTTAAAAGAAACTCAAACCAGAACTTCTGCAATGGTACGTGCGGGAATGGCTGAGGCTACTGATACTACAAAACTTAAAATGGCGGTAAATAATTTGGTAAACAATAAAAAGCAATTAGAACGAACTATAAGTTTTAATTATAGTATGCTTAAATTTTTATTAGGTGTTAACCAACAAGCAGCTGTAACGCTTACCGATCCAATTTCAAGTTTTATAGATGAAGCTGCTATTACATCGTTACTTTTGAAACCTTTTTCGGTAGAGCAAGTTGATGATTATAAATTGTTGGAATCGCAAGAAATGTTAGCACAAAAATCGGTATTACTCGAAAAAATGAGTTTTGCTCCTACTGCTGTAGCGTTTTACAATTATAATTATAAAATTATCACTACCGATTTTGATATGAATCCTGACCATATTGCAGGTGTTTCATTAAAAATACCTTTAACATCAAGCGGAAGTAGAAGTTTAAAAGTTCAAGAAGCTAAAATTAAATACGAACAAGCTCAAAATACAAAAGCATTAGTTGCTCAACAATTACAAATTAAAGAAAAACAAGCTCGTTATGATGTTGCAAGTGCATATGAAAATTATATGTTACAAAAAGAAAATATTGCTTTGTCGCTTCAAATATATGAAAAGGTACGACAGAAGTATGAATATGGAGTAGCATCAAGTTTTGAACTTACTCAAGCAAACAATGAATATTTGCAGGCTCAATCCAATTATTTGAATGCATATATGCAATTGTTACAAGCAAAAACAGCATTAGAAAAATTATTGTAAATGATATTAACAAAAATAAACGTATATGAAAACAGTAGTAAACATTACAGCAATTCTTACGTGTGTATGCATAATGGCATCGTGCGGCGGACAGAAAAAGGAAGATAAAACAGTAAAAACAGATAGTACAGAGCAAGTTAAAGCAAAACCGGTAAAAGTTATGCCTATAACTTTGCAAGAAGTTGCTATAGAAGAGGTATATCCGGCAACAATTCAAGCTTGGCAAGAAGCTCATGTAGGCCCTGCAGCACCGGGACAAATACATAAAATATATGTAAACGTAGGCGACAAAGTTTCTAAAGGCACCCTGTTGGCTCAAATGGATCCTACACAATATAATCAATTACGTATTCAGTATCAAGATGCTAAGCGTGATTTACAGCGTATGGATTCTCTTATTAAATATGGCAATATTTCGCAGCAAACCTATGATAAAGTAAAACTGCAAAATGAAGTATTGCAAACTAATTTGCAAACATTATCAGATAATGTGTTTCTTAAAGCACCATTTTCAGGCGTAATTACCGGTAAATATTTTAACGAACGCGAAAATTATTCGGGAATGGCTGCTGCAGTTGGTGTTGGTGCAATTTTTACAATAATGCAGGTTAATGAACTCAAAGTTGTGGTAAGTGTTAGTGAACGCTTTTTCCCAATTGTAAAAAAAGGAATGAAAACAAAATTACTAACCGATATATATCCCGATAAAAAATTCGAAGGAGTCGTAGAAACAATATATCCAACTATAGATGCATCAACAAAAACGTTCAAAATTGAGATTAAAGTTCCAAATCCGCAAGAAATTCTTCGTCCGGGAATGTTTGCTCGTATAGCATTTGATTTTGGAAAAGCTAAAGCTATGGTAGTTCCTGCTAACGCTATTCTAAAACAAGAAGGTACAAATGAACGATATGTATTTATTTATAATAATGGTAAAGCACAGCGTATCACCGTTGAATTAGGTACTCGATTTAACGATCAAATAGAAATTAGAAGCGATAAAATTACACCCGGAATGCAGCTTATTTATACAGGACATACCGGTTTAATTGATGAACAAGTTGTTGAAATACAATAAATTTAAAAATATACTAATATGAGCATATATAGTAGTTCAGTAAAAAATCCTATAACAACCATAATGATATTTTTGGCTGTTATAGTATTTGGCTTATACTCTTTGTCAAGTTTGCCAATAGATTTGTATCCGGAAATGGAGCCTCCGTATATTTCTATCATGACAACCTATCCGGGTGCAAGTGCTGCCGATATTGAAACAAATGTTACCAAACCAATAGAAGACGCGTTAAACTCGGTTGATAATCTCAAAAATATTAGTTCTCGTTCTATTGATAATATGTCTGTAGTGTTTGCCGAATTTGAATGGGAAAGTAATTTAGATGAAGCTGTAAATGATATTAGAAATTCTTTGAGTTTTGTTGAAGAAGCTTTACCCGATGATTGTAAAAAACCTACAATTTTTAAGTTTAACTCAAGCATGATGCCTATACTTTTTTATGCTGTAACTGCAAAAGAAAGTTATCCGGCATTAAATAAAATTTTAGAAGAAAAGCTTATAAATCCTCTTAATCGTATTGAAGGCATTGGTTCTATTGGTTTAGAAGGTACTCCTAAGCGAGAAATAGCCATAGAAGTGAATCCTCAAAAGCTTGAAGCATACAATCTTACTGTAGAAGATATTGGTAATGTTTTGAAAGCCGAAAATATAAATATGCCTCTCGGAAAGTTAGAAATGGGTGCCATGGACTATTCTCTGCGTGTTGAAGGCGAATTTAAAGAAAGTAGTGTAATTCAAAACATTGTAATTGGTAGTTATATGGGCAAAAGCATTTATCTAAAAGATGTTGCTTATGTTCGCGATACTATTAAAAAACGAACAATAGATCAAAAAATTAATGGAGAAAATGGTATTCGATTGTTTGTGATGAAACAATCAGGAGCTAATACAGTTAAAATTACCAAACAAGTAAATGCTGAGATTGAAAAACTAAAAAAAACATTACCTCCTGACATTCAGTTAATACAAATATTTGATAGTTCTGTATTTATTAATCATTCTATTAGTAACCTTACAGAAACATTAATGTGGGCGTTTTTGTTTGTTGTGTTAGTGGTAATTTTCTTTTTGGGACGTTGGAGAGCAACGTTTATAATAGTTCTCACTATTCCAATATCATTGATTGTTGCATTTATATATCTTAAACTATCGGGTAATTCTATAAATATCATTTCGCTTTCGGCTCTATCTATAGCAATAGGTATGGTGGTAGACGATGCCATAGTTGTACTCGAAAATATTTCTAAACACATAGATAGAGGTGCGAGTCCTCGTGAAGCTGCAATTTATGCTACCAATGAGGTATGGCTGGCAGTAATTGTAACTACACTTACAGTGGTAGCTGTATTCTTACCATTAACTATGGTAACAGGTATGACCGGTGTATTATTTAAACAACTTGGTTGGATTGTAACAATTACTGTAGTAACTTCTACTATAGCAGCTATTTCACTTACCCCAATGTTAAGTTCTAAAATGTTGCGTTTAAAACCAAAAAAACTAACTGAACGCAAATGGTCTTATGACAATATTGTGATACGGTTTCTTGATACACTCGATGCGTTTTATGAAAAATCGATTCGTTGGGCATTGGCTCATAAAAAAACAGTAGTGTTTAGTTCAATAGGTATATTTGTAGCTTCAATCTTTTTAGTTTCTCAAGTTGGTTCAGAATTTATTCCCGAAACCGATCAAAGTACATTAAATATTACAGTAGAATTACAAACAGGTACACGAGTAGAAAAAACAGTAGAAGTTACGCGAAAAATTACTGAAATTATTGAAACTAAATATCCTGAAGTAAAAGTTCGTTTTAGTTCTTCGGGAAGTGATTCTGAAGGTGATTTTACCAGTTTATTTAGTGAATCGGGCTCGCACATGATTAACTTTAGCATGCGTTTGACACAACCAAGTGAACGAAATAGAACAGTATGGGAAATAGCAGATGCATTACGAAAAGATTTAGATGGAATTGCAGAAATTGAAAAGTATTCGGTTTCTACGCAAGACGGTATGAGCTTTGGTGGCGGTAATGCTATTTCGGTTGAAATTTACGGGTATGATTTTGCGAAAACAGATGCTCTGGCTCGTCAAATTGCCGATAGTATTAAAAGTTTACCCGGTGCACGTGATGTTAAGATAAGTCGCAAAAAAGAAAAACCGGAATTAAAAGTTGTACTCGACCAAGAAAAAATGGCTTTGAATGGGTTAAATAATGCTATGGTTTCTATGGCTCTGCGTAACAGAATTCAAGGATACACCAGCACTAAATATCGAGAAAAAGGTGATGAATATGATGTTGTAGTTCGATTTGCCGAAGAAGATAGAAATACTATAACTGAAATTGAAAATATTTCTATCAAAAATATGTATGGAAAAATGATACGATTGAAAGAAATTGGCAAAGTAGAAGAACATTGGGCTGCACCAAATATTGAACATAAAAGACGTGAACGTATAGTAACCGTTAGTGCTTCACCACATAATGTGTCTTTAGGTGATTTATCTAAGCGAATACAAAAGCAATTGGATTCAATTGAAAAACCATCAGAAATTTTAGTGAATATGGGTGGTAGTTTTGAAGATATGCAAGAATCATTTGCCGATTTAGGGTTACTTATGATTTTGGTGTTACTGTTAGTGTATATAGTAATGGCTGCTCAATTTGAATCGCTTAAAATGCCGTTAATTATCATGTTTTCTATACCATTTGCATTTTCAGGTGTATTTATAGCATTATTTATTAGCGGTAAAACATTTAGTGTAATAGCAGCTTTAGGTGCTATAATGCTTATAGGTATTGTTGTAAAAAATGCAATTGTTCTTATAGATTATATTAATTTGATGAGAGAACGGGGCTATGAATTAAATGAAGCAATTTCATTGTCAGGCCGCAGTCGTTTACGTCCGGTACTTATGACAGCCGCCACAACTGTGCTTGGTATGGTTCCTATGGCATTGAGTAAAGGTGAAGGTTCTGAAATTTGGAGTCCTATGGGTATTGCAGTAATTGGTGGATTAATATTTTCTACTATTATTACTCTTATAATTGTGCCGGTTGGCTACAATTTAATGGCTCGTAAAGGTGAAATGAATAAGAAAAAACAATTGGAAAAACAATTTCATTTCCTTGATAATTAATATTAAAATATTCATACTAAGACACAATGGTTTATTCCTATTGTGTCTTAGGTTACCTTAAAATTATTTAAAAAATTATGAAAGCAGTAATGATAACATATAATCAAGCTCACACCGAACGAGTTGAGTATATACTTGATAGATTAGAAATAAAAGGTTTTACACGATGGGCTGATGTGCAGGGAAGAGGTTCTGAAACAGGTGAGCCGAGAATGAATACTCATACGTGGCCTGAAAATAATTCTGCAACTTTAACTATGGTTGACGATAGTAAAGTAGCTGATTTATTAGCCAGTATAAAAAAATTAGATGAAATAAATAAAGAAGTAGGTATTCGTGCTTTTGTGTGGAATATAGAACAAATGTATTAATGTATAATTTAGAATTATTAGAATCTATTGTACAACAAGCGTTTGTAAATGCCGAACGTGGACACGATTATTGGCACGCAATGCGTGTTGTTCAAAACGCTCGTTATATTTCATCTATTGAAGGAGGTAATATTTCAATCATAGAAGCCTCTGCGTGGGTACATGATATGGTGGATGAAAAGTTTACTTCTTTGGAACATTCTATTGATTCTGTAAATACAATACTTTTACAATGTGGGTTTAGCAAACACGAATGTGAAACTATTATTTATATAATTTCAAATATTTCATTTAAAGGCGGTTTATCTACTGTTGAAAATCCTAGTATAGAATTGCAAATAGTACAAGATGCCGACCGAATTGATGCTATGGGAGCTATAGGAATTGCACGAGCATTTCATTATGGAGGTTTTAAAAATAGAGAATTGTATAATCCAACCATTGAACCAGAAATATTTAAAACCGAATCGGAATATAGAAATTCTCAAGGGCATACAATTAATCATTTTTATGAAAAATTATTTACATTATATTCTCAAATGAATACTTCTGCAGCAAAGCGTATTGCAAAGCAACGACATGAGTATATGGAAACTTTTGTATCACAATTTTTACATGAATGGAACGGTAATTTTGATGTGATATGAATATATTGGTAGCTGAAGATGAAATACTTAATAGTATGCTAATAGAGAGAGTCCTACAAAAAATGGGGCATTACTGTACTGTTGTTGCTAATGGTCAACATGTAATACAACAATGTAATTCGCAGTTATTTGATTTACTTATAGTAGATGTTTCAATGCCTGTACTTGATGGTTTAAAGGCTATAGAAACTATTAGAAATACACAAAATGCAAATAAACATACACCAATTTTATTGCTTTCGGCAACATATCCTCACAATTACAATCAAATTAAAGAATTGTATCAAATACAAGATATAGTTTTAAAACCTTTTACTGTACAAGACATTGCAAAAAAAATAGAGATAATACAACAAAAATAAGTATTATCGAATTTGTTCTTGATTTAGCCATTTGCTGTATGCTCCGGCAAATTGTAAATGTTCATTGTATGTTTTTGCAAAATTATGATATCCGGAATAATCTGGTCGTGCACAGAAAAATAAATAAGAATGTTTTTCGTAATTCAATACAGCTTCTATATCTGATTTTTGTGGGGTACAAATTGGACCGGGAGGCAACCCGATATTTCGATAGGTATTATATGGAGAATTTACTTGTAAATGACCATGATAAATTCGTTTTAAACTAAAATCACCTACAGCATATTTTACGGTAGGGTCTGCTTGGAGTGGCATATTCTGTTTTAACCGATTTATGTAAACACCGGCAATTTTAGGTTTTTCGTCATTTTTGTTTGTTTCTTGATTTATTATAGAGGCTAAAGTCATAATTTGTTGAGGCGTAAATCCTATTGATTGAGCTTTTTGTAAACGTTCATTATTCCAAAACGTATTATATTCTTTATGCATTCGTTGTATAAATTCTATGGCATTTGTATTCCATTTAAATTCATAAGTATCGGGTAAAAATAAACATATGGCAGTTTCTTTTGTAAACCCTAAAGAATCTAAAAAGCTGTTATTTTGTAATAAAGCAGTTAATTCATCATAATCGGCTTCTAATTTGGGAGCAATTGCACGTGCAATGTCTTGTGCATATCGTCCAAAACGTATTACTACATCAACAGTTTCTCGTTTGCCCGAACGAAACAATAATGCCAAATCTTTATTGTTCATATTAGCCGAAAGTTTATATAAACCTGGATATATATGATTTTCTAAATCTAAAACTTTTGAAAGAATCATAAAACCTGTAGTACTATTCCATTGCGTTTCTTTTTGTAATTTTTCTATTACATTCGAAATATTAGAACCGGTAGGAATTGCAAATAAATATGAATCAGAACCGTTAGTAAAATATACTGATGGTTTGAAGAAAAATGAATAAATAATCCAAGAACCTGATACAAGCAAAACACCTAAAAAGATTCCAATAATTCGTAGTCCTTTAGTTTTTGTATTTTTTTTTGTCATTGTTATTCTATTTGTGAACGTGTAATGGTATGAATTTCACCTGATTTGCAGCCTATATAAAATAAATTGCTTGCATAGGTAAGGCAAGTAACATCTTTACCAAAAGCATATTTTTCTATATGCCAATGATTGCCATAGTCATTGCTAATGTATATAGTATTACTATTTCCTATAGCTATAGCATTTCCATAAGAATCAGAGGCTATGTGTTTAAATTCAATTGATGTATTCAAAACTTTCTTCCATACGGAATCAGTTAATTCACAGGTAAATATACTGCCATCAAACGTGGTACTTATAATATTTTTGTTACCTGAATATGTGATACTTGTAAAATTATGGCCACCTATCTGTTCAAATCGTTTATTTTTACCATTATTTGTGAAGTGAATAATTGAACCATATGCTGCAACATATACCTGCGAACTGTCAATAATTGCCATATCATTGATTCCTGTTTGCATTTGGATACTTTTAAACGGATATGTTACACTATTGTTTGTAATATACATATTTCCTTGAAGCATATCTTTTTTACCAATAGCATATATAGGGGTATTATTATGAATTGCAAGTTTTCTGAAGTTTGATTTATCTGCGTCCCAAAAGTAGTTGAAATTATTATATATATTCCATGTTACCCCTTTGTCATAACTTTTGATTATACTCATACTGTCGCCGCATGCCCATAGAACCGTGTCTTCTATAAAAATATCGTACATTACATGAGTTGTTTGTGAGGCAAAATATTTTTTCGTTTTAGTATTATATACATACAAAAAACTTTGATTTTGT
>JAJUFK010000242.1 GCA_029266015.1 Bacteroidota bacterium | reverse complement strand
TATGATACACAATATTCCTTTGTGGTTTATTCCTTGCTTATTTATAGTAGAAATGCTTTGGTATGGATTACAAAAGCTATCAATACATATTATTTTGTTATTATGTGTGTGTTCCATTATTGGATATATATTTCCACAACTTACTTCTATTCGTTTACCATGGGGAATAGAAATTGCTTTTACTGCAATTGTATTTTATGGAATAGGCAACATAATTCAACAAAAAAATTTATTACAAATATTTCATTCAAACATAACATATATTACTGTTATAATCATATCTATATTGGTATTTATAATAGGTAATAAACTTCAAGGCAGAGTTGATTTAAATAGTTTGGAATTTAAAAACCCCATTCTTTTTTACTTGACTGCCTGCAGCGGAATATTTATATTGCAAACCATAAGTAAATATATTCCTAATAATTCAATAATTTCATTTATAAGTAATCATACATTAACTATTTTGGCATTACACGGATTATCAATATCGGTAATAAAAGCATGTATGATTTTTGTATTTCATATTCCAATTGAAACTATCAATAATACAATAGGTTTAAATAGTATTGTTGCTTTGTTTGCAATTATTATTTTAATTCCATGTATGATTGTATTTGAAAAATATATGCCAATAGTAATTGGGAAACAAAAAACTTAAAAAAAATAATTTACTGTTTGTAAAAAACACAATTTTTGGTAAATTATTTGTAAAAAGTTTTATTATTTTTGTAAAATCTATAAAAATCTAAAAAGAAAATGAAAACAATAATAGTAGCAATAGCATGCGTATTTATAAGTTCAATAGGTTTTTCACAAAACACTGATCTTTCAAAACTTACATTACAAGACGATTTATATTATTTAAATGGGAAACCATATACCGGAAAAGTTTTTGCAAAACATGAAAACGGAAATATCGGTATGGTGGGGGAAGTAAAGAATGGTAAAAAAGAAGGAACTTGGACTTATTGGTACTCTACTGGCGAAAAAAAACGTGAATCTAATTACATTAACAATAAAAAGGAAGGTATTACATACTATTGGCATCAAAATGGTCAAGTTGCAAAAGAAATTATGTATCGTGACGATAAAAATATTGATCAAAAATTATGGGATGCTAACGGTAACCGATTAAAAAATCCTTCATTTGAGTCATTCAAATAATTCTATTGTACATAGCTATTATTTATGACTGTTGCCATTATTGATTTAGGTACAAATACATTTAATTTATCTATTTGTACCATACACAATTCTTCGTATCAAATTCTGCATTCATGTAAACGGGCTCCTAAAATGGGCAAGGGAGGAATTCAAAATAACATAATAACGCCCGATGCTGTTGAAAGGAGTTTACAAGCTTTACAAGAGTTACATTCAATTATCACATCATATTCTTGTGAAAAAATTATAGCTATAGGTACATCAGCATTACGAAACGCCACAAATTCTCAAGAATTTTGTGATACTGTATATGCTACATTTGGTATTACCATAACTATTATTTCCGGAATTCAAGAAGCAGAATATATATACTGGGGCAACAGACTTGCATATGACTGGGGAACAAAAACCGCATTAATACTTGATATTGGTGGAGGTAGCAACGAAATAATAATAGCTACTAATTCAGAAATTATTTGGAAACATAGTTTTGAAAATGGAATGCAACGTATACTTACAAAAATAAACCCATCATATCCGTTTTCTCAATCACACAAAAACAACATAGAAGCTTACTTTCACGAAACCTTTCATTTACTTCATACTACAGTAAAAACATACTCAATTGATTTACTTATTGGATCTTCATGACCATTTGATACATTTAAATCAATATTATCACCTCATATTTCAAAATCTCAATCATATTGCACTTTACAATTTGATGAATTACAACAATTACATACAATACTTACCTCATCTACTTTAGATGAAATAGCTGCTATTCCCGGTATGGATCAATCTCGCATAGATATGCTCCCCATAGCTTCTAGCATTACATTATATATTTGCAAACAATTAGGTATTACATCTATTATTCAATCTGAATATTCATTAAAAGAAGGAGTTATTTACACATTACTACAACAAGCAAATGACAGATAGCTTTTTATTTAAAGGACAACGACAACGATTAGTACAAGAACTACAAACAAAAGGTATTACTCATTCTGGAGTATTACAAGCTATTGGCACCGTTCAACGTCATATGTTTTTTAATGACAGTATTCTCCAAAGCCATGCATACGATGACAAAGCGTTTCCAATAGATGCCGGTCAAACAATTTCACAACCATACACAGTGGCATTTCAAACACAATTACTCAACATACAATCAAAAGATAAAGTACTTGAAATTGGTACAGGTTCTGGGTATCAAGCTGCTGTATTATATGCTTTGGGGGCAAGAGTTTATAGTATTGAACGGCAAAAACAACTATATTTCAAAACCAAGCAATTGCTAAAAAAAATGAATATTTTTGTTGAAACTTTTTTAGGTGACGGCTACAAAGGTCTACCCCAATTTGCTCCATTTGATAAAATCATAATAACTGCAGCAGCTCCTTTTATACCAAGACCTTTATTAGATCAATTGACAATAGGGGGAATTATGGTAGTTCCCATTGGTGAAGGCATTCAACAAAAAATGCTTAAAATTAAAAAACTATCAGACAATGAATTTGAACAATCAGAACATGGTACATTTAGTTTTGTACCAATGTTAGGAGGTATAGCTGAATAAATTTATACAACACTATAAGTTGTTTCTATCAATATGATACTGATTGCGAACAAGAATAAATAAAACAATAGCAATAATTCCCAAAATAGGTAATAACGACAATGCAAATCGCAAATCAAATATATCAGAAATTTTTCCTACAAGAACAGGAATTGCAAATGCAAACAAATTCATAATTAACACATTTATTCCAAAAGACAATGCTCTTACATTGGTACGAACAACCTCTTGTGTAATAGATGATGCAGGTGCTAAAAATGCTACAGTATGTACCCCAAAAAGTCCAAAAAACAATACCGCAAGCACCATAGATGTTGTTTGAATAGCAAGAAACAAAAATACAATAGAAATTGCCGTAGAAATTGCCGAAACTAATATTTTAGCGTGCTTGTTTCTTTTTTCCCATACATCGGAAATAAAACCACCCAATGGAGCACCTATTAAAACTGCTACAGCTAAAATACCGGCTTTTAAAGCCGCTTCTTTTTCACTTAAACCATGAAAACGTTGAAAAAACGTAGGCACCCAATCTATTACACAAGTATTTAACCCAATAATAAGTGAATACGCAAAATAAATAAACCATAAAGTTGGTATTTTAAACAAATACAAACAATCTTTAAGCACCTCTTTTGACAAAGAAATGCTCTCCTTAAGTTTTTCTGAAATTTGTACCGTATGATAATCACGAATAGTTAAAAATAATAACGATACTATAATTCCGGGAGCAGCCACTAAACCAAAAGCATGTCGCCACCCATACATTTCGGCTATATATCCCCCCAACATAATACCAATTCCTGAACCTATAGGAGCAGCAGCATCATACACCCCAATATATTTGGTACGATGAGCTCGTGGGAATGCTTTGGTAATCATTGCTACTGCCGCTGCTGCATACGCTGCTTCGCCTAAACCGGTAAGTGCTCTAAAAAATAATAATTGATAATAATTTTGAGCAAAGGCACACAAAAGAGTAGCAATACTCCATACAAACACCATTAATGAAATCATATTTTTACGACTCCATCTGTCAACAAGAATAGACATTGGTATTACAAATACCGAAATCATAAGCGAAACAATACCATTAAGGAATCCAAGTTGCGAATCAGTTAACAACCATTCAGCTTTAACAGACTCAAATATTCCGGACATTACTTTACGGTCAGCATAG
>JAJUFK010000110.1 GCA_029266015.1 Bacteroidota bacterium | reverse complement strand
GATAGTTTGCGGAAAACCATATGGTGAAAAGTATTCGCGGTTGTCACCAATACATTCATATGAAGTGTGTGAAATAGTAGTTTGACTGTATGCAAAAATATTAGAAATATACAGTATAATTATTGTAATTATGTGTTTTTTAAGATGTTTCATGTAAGAAATATTTTAAGGTATAAAAATAATCTATTTTCATGAAACAAACGAATTTGACATATATTTGTAAAAAACTTTTTTGTATGAAACGATTGTTGTTTATAGTGATAAGTATGGTTGTAGTTTTAGGAACCATTACTAGTTGTTTAACTCACGAACAAAGTGTTACCAAAAATGCTAAAAAGCGATATAAAAATTTTCAACCGGCTGATTGTGGTTGTAAAAAATAAAATATGAATACATTTCTTGCAACACATATACTTAGATATGCTTTACTGGCACGCCATAAACGCGGTCATGGAATTCACTCACCATATGTGTACAACCTTATACGGTCTGTTTTTATTGATACTACTGAATATTCCGAATATGCTCTAATTGAAGCCGAACGGAAAAAATTATTACACAATTCAGACTTTATATCGGTTGTAGATTTGGGTGCAGGTTCGCATAGTTTACAAACAAAGTACAGAAAAATATCTGATATTGCATCATCTAGTGTGTCGCCACGTAAATATGCTCAATTATTATATAGATTGATACGGTATAGTGGTGCTTCACGCATTCTTGAATTGGGGACTTCGCTTGGTATAAGTGGAACATATATGGCTTTGGCAAATACAAAAGCTCGTTGTATAAGTTTAGAAGGCGATAATCAAATTGCTGCTATAGCTCGAAATACTGCAGCCAATTGTAAATGTACAAATGTAGATATACGAGTAGGGCATTTTAATGAAACCCTTACAACAGCATTGCAGGATTTGGGAGAGGTTGATTTTGTATTTATTGATGGAAATCATCAAAAACAAGCAACAGTTGAATATTTTGAAACAATACTTCCATATTGTAATGAACATACGATACTTGTTTTTGATGATATTTATTGGAGTTTAGGAATGATGGAAGCGTGGGAATATATTCAAGCTTGTGAACAGGTAAGTATTAGTATAGATATATGTAAATTAGGTTTAATATTTTTTAGAAAAGGTATTATAAAGCAACATTTTGTAATACGATATTAATACGATATTAATATGAATACATTTGAATTATATTGTAAAATAGGTATAGAGCATATAGCAGATTTTAAAGGATACGATCATATTTTGTTTATTATAACATTATGTGGAGTATATCTGCTCAAAGAGTGGAAATCAATACTAATATTAATTACTGCATTTACAATAGGACATAGTGTTTCGTTGGCATTGGCAGTATTAGGTTTTGTATCTGTTTCGTCAGAATTAATAGAGTTTTTAATACCCGTTACTATAGTTATAACATCTGCAGGTAATCTGTTTAAAAAGCCGGGAACCATATCGCCGGTATTACAAAAAGTAAAATATGTATTAGCGTTATTCTTTGGTCTTATTCATGGTTTAGGGTTTTCTAATTATTTAAAAGCATTGCTTGAAAAAACTGAATTGGTGTTACCGCTTTTATCTTTTAATATTGGGATAGAAGTGGGGCAATTAATTATTGTAACATCAATAATAACAATAGCTACGGTATTAACTCGTGTTGGTAATGTTGCACAGCGAGATTGGAATTTAGTTATATCGGGTGCCGGTTTAGGAATTTCGTTTATTATGGCTATTGAACGATTTCCTTGGTAATGTAAAAATGAATGATTATGAAAGAAATATTGGATTTTCTTAAGTTGTTGTGTGTGAATAATAATCGTGAATGGTTTCATGCAAATAAAGCTTTGTACGATGCTCGAAAATTACAATTTGAAGCAATTGTAGAAAAAAGTATTTCCGATATATCTCAATTTGATTCGGCAGTAAAAGGTCTTACCGCCAAAGATTGTATATATCGTATTCATCGCGATATTCGATTTTCGGCTGATAAAACACCATATAAAAATCATATTGCGGCATATATTGCACCCGGAGGTAAAAAATCGTATGCCGGAGGATATTATTTACATATAGAACCTGAGAATTCTATGATAGCAGGTGGTATTTACATGCCGCCCCCCGATGTTTTGTTCACATTGCGAACACATGTGCACAATAATTGTGATGAATTTTTACGAATAGTTACAAACGAATCATTTGTGCAAACGTTTGGTTCTGTCCAAGGCGAAACATTGCAGAGTATGCCACGCGGTTTTTCAAAAGATTCGCCATGTGCCGCATACATTAAGCACAAAAGTCTATTGTTGTCGGTAGCTGTAAGTGATGAACAAATAGAATCACCGGACTTTTATGACTATTTTTTAGATGTGTGTAAGCACATGAAGGAGTTTAATTCATTTTGTAATTCTGCAATATGTATATAGCCGATTGCAGTTCAGAGTTTGTGTTTACAGCTTCGCGAAGTAGTGGGGCAGGTGGACAGAATGTAAATAAAGTTAACTCTAAAGTTGAATTACGGTTTCATATTGATTCCAGTAGTTGTTTAACAGAAGAACAAAAAGCATTACTACAAGCTAAATTACGTTCGCATATTACCGACGACGGCTATTTGTGTATCCGTTCGCAAGTATCAAGAAGTCAGTTGCAGAATAAAGAAATATGTGTGCAAAAATTCTATGAGTATATAGCAGGTGCATTACAAGTTTCTAAACCTCGAAAAGCAACCAAACCTACTCAGGCTTCACAAATTGAACGATTACACAAAAAGAAATTGAATTCGGAAATTAAAAAAATGCGAAAGTCACCCGATATTTGATTTATTTTTTTGCAGCAAGTTGTCCACATGCCGCATCAATATCTTTGCCCTTAGAATACCGAATATTTACTATCAAATTTAATTTTTCTAAAAATGTAACAAACGAATCGGTTTTTTGTTTATCGCTTTTTTTGTATGGTGAAAGTTGATGAGGATTGTATTCAATAATATTAATTTTTACCGGAAAGCGTTTGGTAAAATCAGCTAATTCGCGAGCATGCTCTATAGTATCGTTAATTCCATCGAGTAGGGTATATTCTATTGAAATACGAGTGTGAGTTTTATCATAAAAATATGCTATAGCATCGCTTAATTTTTGTAAGTCATTAGCTTTGTTTACCGGCATTAATTTGTTTCGAATACCGTTGTTTGCAGTGTGTAGCGATATTGCAAGATTACATTTGAATCCATCGTCGGCAAGTTTCATTATGTTTTTAGCCAAACCTGAGGTAGATAGGGTAATTCTCGATGGTGCCATAGCTTGACCTTTTTCTTCTGTTAATCGAGCTATAGAAAGCATTACCGAATCGTAATTTTGCAAAGGTTCGCCCATGCCCATGTAAACAATATTAGTAATACCTTGCGAATGTTTTTCACGAGCAAGGTTGTCAAGTACAAAATATTGATCGGTAATTTCGCCAACACTTAAATTTCGGGTAAAACCTAAACTGCCGGTTGCACAAAAGGCACAAGCTAAACCACAGCCTACTTGCGACGATATACATGCTGTAAATCTATCTTTTGCCGGAATTACCACACCTTCTATAATACAACCGTCATGCAAGCGGAATGTTACTTTTTGAGTTCCATCAGTACTTGAACGGATACTATCTATTTTAACAGTTTGAAAAAAGAAACGTTCTTGTAATTGTTCTCTGAAAATTTTCGAAAGATTAGTCATTTCGGAAAAATTGCGAACTCTTTTTTGCCAAATCCATTGATACAATTGATCAACACGAAATTTTTTTTCACCAAATTCTTGGCATATGTCAAGAATTTGTGAATATGAGAGAGAAAGAATATCTTGTTTTTGCATGGTGTGATTCAATTGTACATTATATAATAGTATTAAGGTATTTTTTTAACTTAATCTTTTTTTGTAATCATCATATACAAATTCTCGTGCGCATTCCACCATACCGTTTTCTTTAAGAATATATATAGCAGGATGATTTACCCCATTAAACATGGTGGTTTTAACCATTGTATAATGCATCATATCTTCTAAATATATAGTATCGCCTATGCGTAATTCTTTTGGAAAATAATATGCTTCTAAAAAATCACCGGCTAAACAGGTTTGTCCACCCATACGGTAAGCAACATATCCATCAACAGGGTCTTTACTTGCCCCCCAAATTGCAGGTCTGTATGGCATTTCAAGCGTGTCGGGCATATGAGCAGCAAAAGAAACATCGAGTATAGCTGTAGGTACATTACCGTAGTTTACAATATCAAGTACGGTTGATTTTAATACTCCTGTTTGCCACCCTACAGCACCACCCGGTTCTAATATAATTTGAGCTTTATATTTTTGTTTAAAATTTTTAAGAATAGAAATAAGATGTTCTACATTGTAATCTTGTTGAGTAATTAAGTGACCGCCCCCCATATTTATCCATTGTAATTGTGGAATTATATGTCCAAAACGTTCTTCAAATGCGTGTAAAACACGTTCTAATGAATAAGAATTATTTTCGCATAAAGCATGAAAGTGCAATCCTGTAATTTGGTCGGGTATTCCATGTTGTAATTCATGGGCAGGAATACCAAGTCTTGAGTTAGGAGAGCACGGATTGTACATATCTGTTGTAATATCGCTATAACCGGGATTTACACGTAATCCCATGCGAGTACAACTTTTAATGCAAATATCTTTATATGCATTATATTGATAGAGAGAATTAAAGGTAATATGTGAACTTTTTTCGGCAATTTCTTTAATTTCTGATTTAGAATATGCAGGAGCATACGTATGAGCTCGTGTTCCCATATATTCATTACATAACTTTACTTCGTTAAGTGAACTTGCAGTTGCGCCATGTAAATATTTGCGAATAAGTGGGAACGATTTCCACAATGCATATCCTTTAAGAGCCAAAATTATTTGCACATCAGCTTGTTTGCTAACATATGCAAGTTTTTCAAGATTTGCTCTAAGTAAAGATTCATTTAAAATAAATGCAGGAGCCGGAATTTTGGAATATAAGTCTTCCATGTTTTTTAATATTCAAACTCTAAATCTATATCTTCTTTTATTTCCCAAGGTAATCCATAAGTGCCGATTACTTCCATAAAAGGATCAGGATTAAATTCTTCAACATTAAATACGCCGGTACCGGTCCATTTACCGGTAAGAAACATCATGGCTCCTACCATAGCCGGAACACCGGTAGTGTATGAAACACCTTGAGCACCGGTTTCGTTATATGCTGCCTGATGACTACAGTTATTCCAAATATATGCAGTTTTTTCTTTGCCGTTTTTAATACCTTTAATTCTACATCCAATTGATGTTTCACCGGTATAATTATCACCTAATGTGTCGGGATTAGGTAATGTTTCTTTTAAAAATTGCAATGGAACTATTTCAACTCCTTTGTATAGTATTGGTTTTATGCTTGCCATTCCTATATTTTGAATTACTCGTAAATGAGTTAAATATTCTTGTCCAAATGTCATCCAAAAACGAGCTTGTTTGAGTGTTGGAAAATTTTTAACTAATGATTCTAATTCTTCATGGTACATAAGATATGAGTCGCGTACACCAATATTTGGATAGGTAAGTTTATACATTATTTCATGGGGTTTTGTTTCTACCCATTTTCCGTCTTTCCAATATTTTCCGTTTTGTGTAATTTCACGAATGTTGATTTCCGGATTGAAATTGGTTGCAAAAGCTTTACCATGGTCACCACCATTACAATCAACAATATCTAAATAATGAATTTCGTCAAAATAGTGTTTTGCTAAATATGCTGTGTATATTTGTGATTGCCCCGGGTCAAATCCGCATCCTAAAATAGCAGTTAAACCTTTTGCTTTAAATTTATCTTGATATGCCCATTGCCAACTGTATTCAAATTTTGCTTCGTCTTTGGGTTCATAATTGGTAGTATCTAAATAGTGTACACCGGTTTCTAAACAAGTATCCATTATAAATAAGTCTTGATATGGTAATGCAACATTTATTACCATATCAGGTTTAAAAGAACGTATTAATGCAACTAATTCAGGTACATTTTCTGCATCAACTTGAGCTGTTTGAATAGTTCTGTTAGGTATAGATTTGGCAATAGCATCACATTTTGATTTTGTGCGACTTGCCAGCATAATTTCTTCAAAAACTTCGGGTACTTGTGCGCATTTGTGAGCCACTACGCGACCAACACCTCCGGCTCCTATTATTAATACTTTTGCCATAGTTTATTTTATTTTAATTTCGTGGCTAAAATAATAATTTTATTTATAATATGTCTAAAAAAATAAAAAGTCTCAAACAGGAATTTTCATAAGGGTAAAAATTAATATTTATCTAACAATGAGCTATAAGTATTTTATTATATTTGGCCGTTTTCAATCATAAATAAAATTACATGAGAATTTCGGAATTAGATGAACATATTAGTTCTATTTTGAAAGATATTGTACAAAAAGAAAAGAATATAGAATTGCTCATATCCGGAATAAGCGAATCATATAAATTGAGTGCAAAAAATTTATGTCGATATTTAATATTACGCAACTATGATTTAACAAAGTATCATGATTCTCTTTCAGAATTAGGATTGTCGTCGTTGCGTACAGCAGAAGGATATGTGTATTCAAATTTATTTAGTATCGTAAAGAATTTAAAATTAATTCAAGGGCTACCATTTAAAAAGAAAAAAGAAATTGAGATAGTTGGTTATAAACGGAGTAAGCAATTAATAAAAACTCATGCCAATGAATTGTTTAATAAAAAACAAAAAAAACAGTTTACCGAAATTATGGTTACGTTACCCAATGAAGCTGCCAAGGATAAAAGTATCATAAAAGATATGGTAAAAAACGGAATGGAGATAGCTCGTATAAATTTAAGTCATGGAAATATTGAAATGTGGACTACTATGGTTCAATATATTCATGAAGTAATGGCAGAAACTAAAAAAGAAGTTAAAATTTATATGGACTTATCGGGTCCTAAAATTAGAACCTCACAAATAGAAATACGCGGGAAAAAAGGAAAGGTTAAAAATGCATTAGTTATTCGTCAAGGAGAACGAATTATTGTAACAAAAAGAACAACACTTGGAAAAAAATCAAAATTTGATAAAAAAAATGGGCAATTACAAAAGGCTGAAATAGGTGTAATGTTGCATGAAATAATAGATGATGTGCAAGTGAATGATGTTATTTTATTTGATGATGGAATGTTTAAGGCAATAGTAGTTGCAAAATATACAGATGAGGTTGAAATTGAAATAACCGATTGTTATAAAAAAAGAAGTGGCAAAGGAACTTGGTAT
>JAJUFK010000392.1 GCA_029266015.1 Bacteroidota bacterium | reverse complement strand
GTTGAAATGTTTTTATTGAATTTAGATAGTAAAGAGTAATATTTGAGAGTTTTAAAGGGTAAGTAACAAATTATACAAACAAAATAGCTGATAATACGTGCTTGAAAAACAAAAAATTAATCGAAATTTGCAGCCCCTTGTTCATGCAAGGATATGTATCAATTTTTAACTAATATATGCAAGAATTACGTAATATTGCTATTATAGCACACGTTGACCATGGTAAAACAACTTTGGTTGATAGAATTTTACATCAAGTAAAAACATTTAGAGACAATGAAGAAGTTGGTGAATTAATTTTAGATAATAATGATTTAGAACGCGAGCGAGGAATCACTATTTTATCAAAAAATGTATCGGTACGTTACAAAGGAGTTAAAATAAATATAATTGATACTCCCGGACACTCTGATTTTGGCGGAGAAGTAGAACGCGTTCTTAATATGGCCGATGGAGTATTGCTTTTAGTAGATGCTTTTGAAGGACCTATGCCTCAAACACGTTTTGTTTTAGAAAAAGCTATAGAATTACATTTAAAACCTATAGTTGTAGTAAACAAGGTTGATAAACCTAATTGTGATCCCGAAGGTGCCAATGAAGCGGTTTTTGACTTAATGTGTAATTTGAATGCAAGTGAAGACCAACTTGATTTTAAAACAGTATATGGTTCATCTAAACAAGGGTGGATGGGGCCCGATTGGAAAACACCAACCGAAGATTTTAGTTATTTGCTCGATACAATTATTGAAACTATTCCTGCACCAAAACCTAATTCGGGAACATTGCAAATGCGAATAACATCATTAGATTATTCATCATATGTAGGCAGAATTGCAGTTGGCAGGGTATCTCGCGGTAGTATAATAGCCGGGCAGAATATATCATTGGTAAAACGTGATGGTACAATTGTAAAATCTAAAATTAAAGAATTATTTGTATTTGAAGGGTTAGGTAAAGAAAAAGTAAAAACCGAAATAACTGCAGGCGAAATATGTGCGGTTATGGGAATAGAAGGATTTGATATAGGTGATACAATTGCAGATTTTGAAAATCCCGAAGCTCTTGCAAATATTTCAATAGATGAACCAACAATGTCTATGATTTTTACAAATAATACGTCTCCATTTTTTGGAAAGGAAGGTAAATTTGTAACTTCACGACATATTCGAGAACGATTGTATAAAGAATTAGAACGAAATCTTGCTCTCCGAATAGAAGAAACAGAATCTCCCGATATGTTGTTGGTTTATGGTAGAGGTATTTTGCATCTTTCGGTTCTTATAGAAACTATGCGACGCGAGGGATATGAACTACAAGTAGGGCAACCGAAAGTAATTATAAAAGAAATAGACGGAGTAAAACATGAACCTATAGAACATGCAACAGTGCATGTTCCCGAACCGTTTGCCGGAAAAGTAATAGAACTAATGACCCAACGCAAAGGTGAATTGCAAAATATGACAACAAAAAATGATAGAGTACATTTAGAGTTTACCATACCATCGCGTGGATTGATAGGGTTAACTAATGCTATACTTACTGCTACCGAAGGTGAAGCTGTTCTGTCTCATCGGTTTTTGGGTTTTGAAACATGGAAAGGTGATATGCCAAGTAAAATAAATGGGGCTTTAATAGCTATGGAAACAGGACCAACTTTTGCCTATGCGATTGATAAACTGCAAGATAGGG
>JAJUFK010000366.1 GCA_029266015.1 Bacteroidota bacterium | reverse complement strand
GTCTATTGATTGATTTTCTTCATATTGAAAATTAAATTTATCATCAACAAAATTAAAGACAGTGGTAGTATATGTAGAATTGTAAACAGGTCTACTGGCTTGAATTTGAATTGTTCCTGCAAAATTTTTGTTTGAATATTGTTTTGTGATGCGTAAATTCAATCGTATTTCAATTTTTTCATGTTCTTCAAATTTATTATCGGTCCATACGCGTGTATTCATAAATTCTTCAATTGTTTTACTCAAATTATTGAATAAATCTTTGTCGGCATCGCCTATGTCTGAATATTGAACATTTACTCGACATCGTAGCTCTTGTGATACAGCAATGCTACACCAAAATATGCTTGTAAGAAAGAAAATATATCGAAATGGTTTCATATAAATTATTGTTTATTACTGTATCTGTGTATAACAAATACATTATATTGAATGTTTTTGTGCCAATAACGTTGCTAATGTAAGAATAATATCTTTTGCAACCTCAGTTTTTTTCTTTAATTCAAAATGAGTGCAATTTCCCGAAGTGTCAATTATGGTTATTTTATTGGTATCGTAGCCAAAACCGGCACCTTTGTCGGTAAGTGAATTTAGGATTATACAATCAAAATTTTTCTTAATAAGTTTAGCTTGTGCATGTTCTATAGCATTATGAGTTTCGAGGGCAAATCCACATACAACTTGATGTGATTGTTTTATGGCTCCTATATGTTGTGCTATATCCGGGGTCGGTTGTAACTCTATTGTAAGTGATTGTTTTTCTTTAATTTTTTTGTTTGCAACTATTTTGGGCGTAAAATCGGCAACAGCAGCACTCAAAACGGCAGCATCACAATTTGGAAAATGGAGCATTGAAGCTTCAAACATTTCTTGAGCCGAAACTACATTAATTCTTGTAATAAGGGGATGATTAATGTGTAATTGTGTAGGTCCCGAAATTAGAATTACTTCTGCACCTTGCATAGCTGCTTCCATAGCTATAGCATATCCCATTTTTCCGGTAGAATGATTGCCTATAAACCTAACCGGGTCTATGGCTTCATAGGTTGGTCCTGCTGTTATGAGGATTTTTTTTTTTTTAGCATGTTTTGTCCTGCAAAAAAATTGGATAATGCAGAAACAATTCTTTCAGGTTCTGCCATTCGGCCTTTACCCATAAGACCGCTAGCTAATTCACCTTCGTTAGGTTCTATAAATATATTGCCGTATGAAGTAAGTGTGGCAATGTTTTGTTGGGTTGCAGGATGTTGAAACATATCCATATCCATAGCAGGAGCTAATATGACCGGACATCGAACCGAAAGGTATGATGTAAGTAACAGATTGTCTGCTATTCCGTGAGCCATTTTTGCCATAGTATTGGCAGTGCAGGGAGCTACAAGGAATACATCGGCCCAAAGCCCTAATTCTATATGACTGTTCCACGCTCCGTCATCATAGGAAAAAAAATCGCATAATACTGTGTTCTTACTTAAAGTTGCAAGAGTTACAGGGGTAATAAATTCTTTAGCAAGGGGGGTCATTACAATTTTTACCTGAGCGCCTTGTTTAATTAATAAACGAGTAAGCATTGCAGCTTTGTAAGCCGCAATGCTACCTGTAATTCCTAACAGTATTTTTTTGCCTTGTAACATAGAATATGATGTTATTCTACTTCTGGTTTTCTAAAGTAAATTTGTTTGTCGATAAATTCTTCAAGCGCTATTAATACAGGGTTTGGAAGACGTTCGTAAAATTTAGAGATTTCAATTTGTTCACGATTTTCAAATACTTCTTCCAAATTATCGCTTATTGAAGCAAATTCCTCTAATTTAGCATCGAGTTCTTTTTTTAACTCAACTTCAATTTGATCAGCTCGTTTTGCAACTATTGCAATAGTTTCGTAAATATTTCCGGTACCTACTTCCAGAGTTGATAAATCACGTGTGATTGTAGAATTTGGAGCTTTTGTTTTTTTGTAATCCATACTCAATATATTTACATGTTTAATTAATTGCTTTTTTTGATTGTTTTTGTAATTGAAAATACAGTTTTTCTTCATCTTTAGCC
>JAJUFK010000014.1 GCA_029266015.1 Bacteroidota bacterium | reverse complement strand
TATAGTTACATGAGTGGGGAAAAACGAATACAATCGGCATTAATATCGGTATATCATAAAGATAATTTAGATAGTATAGTCTATAAATTGAAAGATTTAAATGTTGCTTTCTATTCTACAGGTGGTACACAAGAATTTCTTGAATCACTTGGTTGTAAAGTTATTCCGGTTGAAGATGTTACTTCATATCCCTCAATTTTAGGTGGACGAGTTAAAACTCTGCATCCCAAAATATTTGGAGGTATATTAGCTCGTAGAGAACTTGCAAGTGACATTGCACAAATGCAAGAATATGGAATACCCGAAATAGATTTAGTAATAGTAGATTTATATCCGTTTGAAGAAACAGTAGCTTCGGGTGCTTCAGAACAAGATATAATAGAAAAAATTGATATTGGAGGTATATCTCTTATTCGTGCTGCCGCCAAAAATCATAAAGATGTGGTAATTGTAGCATCACAAAAACAATATGCGTTATTAGATTCAGTTTTAGAATCGGGTAAAGGTATTACTACAATTGAACAACGTAAAGAATTTGCTAGAGAGGCATTTAACACATCATCGCATTATGATTCTGCAATTTTTAATTATTTTAATAACGGTATTGATAATTCCGAAAAAATAAGTTTAACTAATGGAAGTGTGTTGCGATATGGTGAAAATCCACATCAAAAAGCTATATTTTATTCATTTTCAAATACTAAAACAAATTCAACGTTAGCAAATTCTCAAGTATTGCAAGGTAAAGAACTGTCATACAATAATATGCTTGACGCTGATGCTGCATGGAAGGCTGCAAGTGATGCGTATCATGCGGTGGCTCATATACCAAATAAAACAGCGGTGTCAGTAGTGAAGCATCTAAATCCTTGTGGTTTAGCTGTTTCTGATAGTTCAATTAAAGCATTAGAATTAGCTTGGGCTGGAGACCCTATTAGTGCGTTTGGAGGCATTCTGTGTTTTACCTCTCAAGTAGATGCTGATGTTGCAGCATGGTTGAGCGATAAATTTATTGAAATTATTATAGCACCTTCATACACAGATGCAGCAAAAGAGTTATTTGCAAAGAAAAAGAATTTACGTGTGTTGGTAACACCTATAAAACCTGAAATTACTGGTGAAAAATTGTATCGGTCAATCAATGGCGGTCTTTTGGTGCAAGATGAAGATGAAGGCATGGATGTGCAATATACACAGGTTACCAAACGTTCATTTAATTCAAAACAACTAGATTTGGCTCGTTTTGGTACCCAAGCATGTAAACATCTCAAAAGTAATGCTATAGCTATTGTGTCTCAAAATACCGATGGTTCATATTGGTTAACAGGTGCTGGTATGGGACAACCAAACAGATTAGATAGTTTACGTTGGTTAACTATACCTCGTTTTAATCTCAAAGAGGGAGTAACAATTGAAGATTCAGTGCTTATATCAGATGCATTTTTTCCATTTAGAGATAGTGTAGAGGTTGCTAATGAATATAACGTAAAATACATAGTACAACCGGGAGGTAGTATTCGCGATGAAGATGTAATTGCAGCATGTAATGAATTTGATATAGCAATGGTATTTACCGGACGAAGACATTTTAAACATTAAAATACGATATACACATGGGTTTATTTTCATTTCTCACGCAAGAGATTGCAATTGACTTAGGAACAGCAAATACTATTATTATTCAAAATGATAAAATAGTTGTAGATGAGCCAAGTATAGTTGCTGTAGATACGCATTCCGGAAAACCTGTAGCAATTGGTCATAAAGCACGCCAAATGCAAGGTAAAACGCATCAAAATATTACCGTAATCAGACCTATGAAAGATGGGGTGATAGCTGACTTTAATGCTGCAGAAATAATGATTCGCGGTATGATAAAAATGATTGATAAGAAAAGCCGCATGATATCGCCATCGTTGAAAGTGGTTATTTGTATACCTTCGGGCTGTACCGAAGTAGAATTGCGTGCAGTACGTGATTCGGCCGAAAATGCAGGAGGTAGAGAGGTGTATATGATATATGAACCAATGGCCGCAGCAATAGGAATAGGGTTAGATGTAGAGGCTCCCGAAGGTAATATGGTGGTTGATATAGGTGGTGGAACTACAGAAATTGCCGTTATAGCTCTTGGAGGCATAGTGTGTGATAAGTCTATTAAAACCGCAGGTGATAATTTTACTGCTGATATTCAAGAGTATATGCGTTATCAACATAATATAAAAATTGGAGAGCGTACCGCCGAAGAGATTAAAATTAATGTAGGAGCCGCTATTCCCGATCTTGATGATCCACCGGCAGATTATATTGTGCGTGGGCCTCATCAAATGTCGGCATTACCTATTGAAATTCCGGTTTCGTATCAAGAAATAGCATATTGTTTAGATAAATCTATTGCTCGTATAGAAGCTGCAATATTAGCTGCTCTTGAGCAAACACCACCTGAATTATATGCTGATATCTATCGTAGAGGAATTTATTTAGCAGGTGGTGGCGCCTTATTGCGTGGTTTGGCAAAACGTTTGGAAGCAAAACATAAGATTAAATTTCATATTGCCGAAGATCCATTGCATGCTGTTGCTCGAGGTACAGGTATAGCTCTTAAAAATATAGATAATTTCCAATTCTTAATTCGATAATACATATGTTGCTGCGGTAAGCATGTATTGGCTAAAAAACACAATATGCAAGCATGAGGAATTTAGTAATCTTCATAGTAAAACAACATGTTATACTTTTGTTTTTGCTTCTGCAAATAGTGTGTATTTCGCTTATTGTTTCTTTTAACGAACCGCAAAAATCACATTTTATATCGTCGAGTAATGAAATCTTTGCTCGGGTATTTTCTGTAAATCAAGCTATAAGTCAATATTTCAATTTAGCTTCGGTAAATGAAGACTTAGCTCAAGAAAATGCTCGATTGTTACAAAATCAAAGTTTTTCTAAGATAGATACAACTGTTATACACAGAACTGTACATGACACTATTTCTCTTGTGCAATATGAATATACTGTAGCTCGGGTTATCAATAATTCTATTCATAGAACGCATAATTATTTAACACTTAATAGGGGGCGTAAACATGGAATTGAACCTAATATGGCAGTTATTAGTTCTACCGGAATTGTAGGTGTTGTAACCAATGTTTCTGATAATTTTAGCACTGTTATGTCTGTTTTGCATGCCCAGTATAAAGTAAGTGCAAAATTTAAAAATACAAATTACTTTGGTTCTCTGTATTGGAATGGTAAAGACTATACTATAGCAACATTAGCCGAAATACCGTTTCATGTAAAATTTGCTATTGGTGACACATTACTAACCAATGAATTTTCAAATATATATCCGCCAAATATAATGATAGGAACAGTTAAATCATTTAATAAAACTGATTATGATAATTTTTATTCAATACAAGTACAATTATCTACAGAATTTAAAAATTTGGAATATGTGTATGTTGTAAAAAATTTGTATAAACAAGAACGAGAGAAATTAGAAGCATTACAAAAATAACATGGGACATCTATTACAAAGAAATATCGTTCGTTTTATAACCTTATTTGGCTTACAAATATTAATATTCAACAATGTGCCAATATTTGGATATAGTATTCCGTATGTGTATGTTCTTTTTTTTATAATGTTACCTTTTGAAATACATAAAACATTTTTACTTATTCTTGGTTTTGTGTTGGGAACTATTATAGATTTTTCTACAAATAGTCCGGGTGTGCATGCCGGTGCAACTCTTTTAATAGCATTTGTACGACCGTATATTTTGCAAAAAATGTCGCCACGTCAAGGGTATGATATCAATTCGCAACCAATGCTTGCATATTACGGATTCCGATGGTTTTTTCAGTATGCACTCATAATGGTAAGTATTCATCATTTTGTATTGTTTTTTTATTTGTCATTTTCATTCGAAGAATCCTTTTTTTTAGTGTTTAGAGCAATTATTAATATATTTTTTACCATGTTGCTCATTATTATAAGTCAATACTTAGTTTATAAAAAATAATGGATTTAGCGTTTCGCAGGATAATAATTTCGGCAATCTTTATAGGTGTTGCAATATTGTATATTTTGCGATTGTTCTATATTCAAATTATTGATGATACTTACAAGTTAAGTGCAGAAAATAATTCACGTCGTTTAGTTGTAAAACATCCTGCTCGCGGATTGATATATGACCGTAATAAAAAGTTGGTTGTAGCAAATGAACCTGCATACGATTTAATGGTAATATATGGTCAAATTAAAAATCTTGATACATTGCAATTAGTTTCAATACTGGGTATTGATAAAAAGACTTTTGTTACGGAGCTTGCCAATGCTGCTAAAGAAAATAAGTATAGACCCTATCCAATAGTAAAACAAATAAATGCAAAAACGTATATTGCATTGCAGGAAAAAATGCACAATTTTCCTGGGTTTTATGTGCAAGTTAGAACAGTGCGCAATTATATCTATAATTGTGGTGCATTGGTATTTGGATATATTCGCGAAGTTGATAAACAAAATATAGCAAATGACCCGTATTATGAACAAGGTGACTATATAGGTAAGATTGGAATAGAAAAGGTTTATGATACTTATTTGCGAGGAATAAAAGGAGCGGCATATCAACAAGTAGATGTAAAAGGAAGAGTAAAAGGCTCCTTAGAAGGAGGACGACACGATAGACCATCAATTTTAGGTAAAGATATAATTTCAACTATAGATATAGAGTTGCAGCAATATGCCGAAAAACTCATGCAAAATAAAATTGGCAGTGTTGTGGCAATAGAGCCTTCTACGGGTGAAATATTAACAATTGTTTCGAGCCCTACGTTTGACCCAAATTTAATGGTTGGGCAAAATGTAAATAAATATTATAAAATTTTAGAGAATGATACATATAAACCTTTGTATAATAGAGCAATACAAGGTGATAGATATCCTCCTGGTTCTACGTTTAAAGTTTTGAATGGTTTAATTGCATTGCATGAGGGAATTATTACACCAAGTTTTACGGTTTCTTGTAACGGTGGATATTTTTCGGGAGGTATTAAAGTAGGTTGTCATGCTCATCCATCACCTGTGAGTCTCTTAGAATCGATACAAATGTCGTGTAATGCATATTATTGTACAATATTTAGAGCAATAATAGATGCCGATAAGTATGGAAGTGTTCGTAATGGATACGAAGTGTGGCGTAAACATATGAATTCTATGGGATTAGGAAAAACATTAGGAATAGATTTACCAAGTGAACGTCCCGGGATTATTCCATTACCAACTTATTATGACAAATATTATGGTAAAAATAGATGGAAATCTTTAACTATAATATCATTGTCTATTGGACAAGGTGAAATAAGTATGACTCCTTTGCAAATGGCTAATGTAGCTGCTATTATTGCAAATAGAGGATATTTTTATACGCCACATGTAGTACGAGAAATTTTAGATACTACTATGGATAATTCTTTTAAACAAAAACATGTTACAACAATACGTCCCGAAGTGTTTGAACCTATTATTGAGGGTATGTATAGAGTTGTGCAAGGAGAATCTGGAGCAACAGCCCGTCATGTTGCTATTCCGGGTATTCCAATATGTGGTAAAACAGGAACTGCACAAAATCCTCATGGCAAAGACCACTCAATATTTATGGCTTTTGCACCGCGCGAGAATCCTAAAATAGCGATAGCAGTGTATGTGGAAAATGCTGGATATGGTGCTACCTATGCTGCTCCTATTGCCAGTTTGCTAATCGAAAAATATTTGACTGATACAATAAAACGTCCGGCGTGGGAACAACGAATGTTAGAAATGGATTTAATTCATAAAACTGATGCGAAATAGAGATGCTGATATAGTAAAACGATTAGATTGGATAACAATTTTCTTGTATCTGGGACTTGTTCTTGCCGGATGGGCAAATATTTTTGCTGCTGTTTATAATGAAGAAGCAGGAAGTATTTTTGATATAAGTCAAAAATATGGTAAACAAATGTTATGGATAATAGCTGCATTTATTATAGGTATTTCAATTATTATCATTGACAGTAAGTTTTATTCGGGACTTTCATATCCTATATATATAGCGGTACTTGGGCTTATAGTACTTACCTATCTTATTGCTCCCGATATTAAAGGAGCACGTGCTTGGATAGAAATTGGAGATTTTCGATTACAACCTTCTGAATTTTCGAAACTTGCAACTAGTTTGGTGCTTGCCCGGTATTTGAGCGGATATGGAAAAAAAATTACAGATTTTAGTACCTTATTTCGAGCTTCTTTAATTTTGTTGATACCTATTATGTTAATTATTCTTCAAAATGATACAGGTTCAGCATTAGTATATGGCGCTTTTTTGTTAGTTTTTTACCGATTGGGAATGTCGGGGTGGGTACTTGTGGCTGTTGTATATACTGTTTTTGTGTTTTCTTTCTCAATTATTTATAATTCTTTTTATGTTTCAATAGGTATTTTTTTATTGGCTTATGGAGTGTATTGGTATATTGCGCGTATATATAAGTTTTTACCGTTATATACATATATAGTCCCTTTATTATTTATAGTGCCTTGGGTAATTCAGTATTATTTTGTGCCGGAATTACCCGAATTTTTTCCTTTTGCTGTGGGAGTATTGATTTTGTTTGTACCTGCAATCGTTTTTATATATAAGAAGAAATCTAAAATTATGTTTCTTACTTATTTTTTAACAGTTGCCAGTTTAGGATTTACGTATTCGGTTGATTATATTTTTCATGATGTTTTAGGAGCGCATCAGCAGTCGCGTATACGTGTATTTTTTGGTTTAGAATCAGATCCTAAAGGTCTTGAATTTAACGTAATACAATCTAAAATTGCAATTGGTTCCGGCGACTTTTGGGGTAAAGGTTTTTTACAAGGTACGCAAACAAAAAATAATTTTGTACCCGAACAAAGTACTGATTTTATTTTTTGTACGGTTGGTGAAGAATGGGGATTTGTAGGTTCTACAGTAGTTATAATTGCTTTTATTTTGCTTATACTTCGAATCATGTATTTGGCAGAAAAGCAACGTTCACAATTTAGTAAGATTTATGGATATTGTGTTGCATCTATTTTCTTTTTCCATTTTTTGGTAAATATAGGAATGACTATTGGATTAATGCCTGTAATAGGAATACCTTTGCCATTTTTTAGTTATGGAGGTTCTTCGCTTTGGGGGTTTACTATGCTTTTGTTTATATTTATAAAATTAGATTCCGATAGAGATGTCTTAATTCAGTAGTTGAATTAAAAAGCCTGAAAAATTATACAAATACCGTTATCGCTTTCAACTGTAAAAGTATCATATAATGCGGTATTAAGCGTTCCCATCCACCATGATTCTAATTGTGCTTGATTGAGAGGGTATTGTAAATTGTGTAATGTAATAGGAATATGTGGAGTTAACGAAAATATTGAAATTGCTTGACCAGGGTATGATAAAAGTTGAGTTGTGCCATATATGGGAGTAAATACGCCATAATTTGTAACACTGCATATACTAATGCGTTTGCCATAGTGTGCAAGTAATGAAATATTACCAAGTGTATGATCTTCGCGTTTACCGGTAGCACCTACAATTACAGCATCTTGTAATCCTTGTGCTATAGCCCATTCTACTGCTTTGGTTTGGTCGTTGGTTTCTTGTTCGGTTATATGTATGAGTTTTCCTGCAAACTGTTTTTTTGCTTTAGTAGAAATAGAATCTAAATCTCCAATCACAATAGTAGGTTCTATACCATGTTTTAGGAGAGAATCTGCAGCACCATCGCAGCATATAATAGTTTCGGCCGTACGGATAATTTCCATTGGAATTGCATGTGTGGGAAATTGCCCATTGGCAATAATTATATGTTTCGAAAACGAATACTTATTCATTGTTTATTTTGTTAGTATAAAGTTGTAACAATCGGTCAACATAGGGGGCAATATCATATTGTTTTGCATAATTTATTGCATATGTACTCATAGACGTATACATTTCTTTGTCTTGACAAATTTCTATAATTTTTTCGGCAAATAAAACCGGATTTTGCTCAAACAACATATACCCATTTTTGCCTTGTTCAATTAAATCTCTGTTCCCTTTGCCATCGAGACACACTACCGGCAAGCCTGCAGCCATAGCTTCTATAAGAACTAATCCAAAGGGTTCGTAGGTAGCAGGGTGGACGTAGATATCAGCTTGTTTATAATATTCGTATACAGATGTATTACCTTGTAAATATATTGAATTTGTGAGATTTTGTTTAGAAATTTCTTGCTCTAATTCTTTACGGAGAAAGCCTTCACCTAAAATATTCAATTGAACAGTATACCCTCGCGATATAAGGTGTATAACAACAGGAATTAAAAATGTATGATTCTTTTTATGTACTAAACTACCAACACTCACAAGTTGCAGGGTAGTATTATCTACTGGTATTTTTTTTGAATGTGTAAATAATTGTGTGTTGATAGCATTATGAAGCAATGAAACAGTATTTCGCAGTTTTTTTGGTACATTTCGTTTGCAATACGTATAAGTATCATGTGAAATAGCAATAAACCGTTGATTACGTTTTTTATATGCCGTAGTTACAATCCAACGTTCGTATGCGTTGGTTAATTCAAGTTTAGTTCGAGGAATGCGTATTCGTTTAAGCTGCGGCATATTATCGTGCATATGTGTAACCCATATTGCTTTAGAATAGGTTATCTGACTACATACAATCTCCGATTGCCATAGATGTGTATGAATTACATCGGGAGCATATGTATGAATGTATGCTTGTAATTGTGATACATTCCGTTTTGATTTTTTAGTAAACGAAGGAACAAATACAGCCGAGACTATATCATAGGTAAGCGTACTCATTTCTTGATTATAATCATTTGTATTGCTAAGTACAACTAATCGAACATCAATATCCACACGTTTTTGTAATTCACTACATATCGTAATTACAAGCCGTTCGGCACCGCCTTTTGAAAGAGAAGGTATTATGTGGAGGATTTTTAGCATGGAACAGTATAGTTACAATAGTTCTTTTTTTTTCATTTGTAACCAACGATACATATTGTAAATCCATTCTAAAAGTTTTTGGTCGTTGGGGTAGTCAGTATGATTTTTTGGAGGTAATTCCAAAATTTTGGTTAATTCGTCAAGTGTAATTCCGAATTTTTTGCTCCAGTATATTTTTTCTTGTTCAACAGTATCAGGGTTATATGGTAATTTTTTGAGTTCTTCCAATGCTTGTTCTCTTGTCATAGACCCGGCACAAATTTGAGTAGAGAAAGTTGCAAGTCTGTAATCGAGATTGAATTTTTTGGGTAAAATATATGATTGCAAAAAGCCGGTGTATTTTGATTCATAATGTTTACCGCCATAATATTTCCAATCCAATTCTTGTTCGAGCGTTTTCATAGCCGATTCTTTTGAAAATGGCACATAATTTAAAATATAGACAATTCTGATACCTCGAATAAATTTGTAATAGAATTCTTTTTTGTAACTAAAGTCGGGGAATTTTTTTAGTTTTTTGGTGCCAAATTGTTTTTGAATAGCTTTAATATAGGTAACATCTTTTGCATTATAATGCCAACTTTTGGGGAGAATTCCTTCGGTAGCATAGTTTCCGCCGCTTATGATATATTTTACATTGTATTTTGCTGCAATTTTGTGTAATGCTGCCGGTATAGCTATATCGGTAGGAGTTTCAGCTTCGGGTACCGATGCTTTAAGAAACGATAATTGCAAATCTTTAAATTCTTCCCAATCGAGCACAAAGCTTTCGTAATCTATTCCCAATTTACTTACAACATATTTTATATTTTTTACAGCTGCTTCCGAATTCCATCCGTTGTCCATGTGTACGGCTAATACTCTCAGGCCAAGTTGTTTGCATATATATGCAGCATAACAGCTGTCTATACCTCCGCTAATTCCTAAAATGCAGTCATATTTTTTTCCTTTTCCTTTTCCTTTAATTTTTTCTACTATTTTTTGTAATGCTGCATCACTTACATTTCCTTGATAAATATGTTGTTTTGTTTTTACAAGGTATTCATTGCAATGATTACAATAACCATGTTCATCAAATGTAATATACGGATCGCTGGTATCCATTACACATCGTTTACATTGTTTATATATTTTAAATTCCATATAGTTATTGTGTAAATATTAGATTTCGTTCTGTTTTGTTTGGATAATTTATAAGAACACCTTTGTTGGAACCATGATACACAAACATACTACCTGCTGCCAAGCCATTTGCATAGCCTTGAGTATATGCTTGGTGCATATGCTGTAATGAACCGGCACCACCTAAAGCTACTACAGGTATAGTTACACTCTTTGAAATAGATTGAATTAATTCAATGTCATATCCTTTCATGGTGCCATCTAAATCTATAGATTGTATTATTATTTCTCCTGCATTGTTTTCCTGCACTATTTGAGCAAATTCTGAAGGCGTGTATTGTGTTTTTTGCGAGCCATTTTGTGTATAAACAGAATATTTTCCAAACAAATTCTTTTTTACATCTATACATACCGCAATAGTAGATGAACCAAATTCTTCGGCTGCTTCTTTTATACAAGCAGGATTTTTTGCGGCATATGTGCTTAGTATAACTTTTTCGGCACCGGCTTTAATATATGCTTGAATTTGTTTATTAGAATAAATACCTCCTCCTACAGCAAATGGCATATTAGCTTCTTCGCCAATTTCTTTAATTATTTCAATTGGAATATTTCTTTTTTCTTTGGTTGCAAGTATATCAAGAAAGACTAATTCATCAGCCTGTAAATCGTTAAATAATTTTACAGCATTTATTGGATCGCCTATATAGTTATGTTTAGAAAAACGAACCGATTTTACAAGAATATTGTTTCGCAGCAGTAATACCGGTATTAAACGTGGTTTAAACATAGTTACAAATTAATAAAGTTTTGTAATAATTGTGTGCCATCATCGTGACTTTTTTCAGGATGATATTGAACACCGAATATATTATTTTTTTCAACGGCAGAAGTAAATAAGTATTCATATTCAGTTTGTTGCAGTATATCTTCTTTGTTGTTGCATACATAGTGAAATGAATGAACAAAATAGAATGGAGAACATTGTTCAATATTGTGTAATAATTTACTGTCTTTTGCTTGTATAGCTTCATTCCATCCGGTGTGAGGAATTTTATATTGTAATGTATTTTTAATTCTAAATCGTATAACCAGTGCATCTATCCAGCCTAACCCTGCTACATTTCCTTCTTCACTTATATTTGCAAATAGTTGCATTCCCAAGCATATTCCCAAAATAGGCTTTTGTTTTACTATAGCATGAGTTTGTAATGAATCATATATTCCTAAAGAATGAATGTGTTCCATAGCTTTAGCAAAATGGCCTACGCCGGGTAATATTACTTTATCGGCTTTTGCAATATCTTCAGCAGAGTTTGTTACAATAACATGCGATGTTACATGAGTCATTTTTTTATATACCGAATGTATATTACCCATATTATAATCTACTATAGCTATTGTTTGAGGCATATTAACTAATTTCTTTAATTAATGAACACATATTTGATGCTTGTATTTTTCTTGAAAATTGTTCGGTATTTACCGAATTACATGAAATGAAACCGTTTTGTATAAATTCTGAATATAATTCTGAAAAAGTATGTAGTAATTGTGTAGAATCTTTAACTATAATTCCTGAGTTTGTTTGTGTTATAATTTCTGCTTGAACTTGTTGAAAATCAGAATTTTCTTCGTCAATATTATAATATTTTTCTTTTAATTCATTTCCTTCGGAATCGTCTGTATAACACAATAAAATGAGACGCTTCAGTGCTAAATAATCATAAATTTTTGTGCCAGTATATGAATAGTAATTAAATAAGAGAAATACATTGTCTTTGGCTAAATATTCCATTAATTGTTCGTTTTGAATTTTAGGAATAATTGAAACATATTTGGCTAATGAATTAAATCTAAGTAATATAAGATTTTTATATTCTTCTGCATTGTTTATTCCGTAAAATCGTAATTCAATTCGTGGTGGAGTACTTTGAGAATGTATAAATGTTTGAAAAACTCGTAATACACTTTCAATAGGATGCCATTTGTATATGGTGCCTACAAAGCTTATTCTAAGAACGTCTGAGTTTTGGGGTATGTTACTAACTTTTGATGTTGATGTTGGGTTATACCCGTTTGGAATTATTTCGAATCGTTTGTTTGGAAATAATGTTTGTATTTTTTCTTTAAAAAAAGGTGTTACAGTTGTTATAATTGAAGCAGATTCTACAAACCGTTTTTCCCAAAACATATTTAATAAACGGCTTATTGTATCATAACTCCGTTTTTTATCTTGAGTCCACGGGTCGCGATAATCAGCAATCCATGGAGTTTTAAATTCTTTGCTGAGTAAGTGTGCGTAACGAAATAAAATAAAAGGTTCGCCACTTGTAAGTATACAATCAACGTTGTTGTTTTTAAGATATTCTTGAGCAGCTTTATAAATTTCGATTTTTGGTCCTATCTTTATATGATATTGCATTATTTCATAGTATGCAGTAAATATTTTTCTAATAAATGCATATTTATTTTTACCATATTTTTCGAGCATTTTATTAGAAATATTTTGTGAATACGGGGTTCTGATAATTGTACCGTGAGTATATTCTCCGACTTCTACTTCTTCACTTTCACTTGGGGCAATATAATCTAAAAAATTACGATGTTCGTTGCTCCATTGTCTTGTAATTACAATAGGATATACTCCAAATTCATGAAAATATTGAAACCATGAATATGGTCGTAAACCTCCTACTGAAACATATGGGGGGAAATCGTATGCAAGTATTAATACTTTTTTCATCACATGAGAATTTGTACAAATATATAAAAATACTAATCTGAATGTATTGTTGCTTTATTTGTATAATCGCTATTCTGCTGTTTTTTTTATATTTGTATAAATTTACTGTATGGCACGTGTTCTCTTTTTTTGTACATCATCGTTTCCTTATGGCACAGGCGAAACTTTTATAGAGAACGAAATACCGTTTCTTTCACAAGCATTTGATTCAATCGTAATAGTTTCTAATGATACTATCTCACCACAAACTCGAACAATACCTCATAATGTTGTATGCCAAAGAATATCATATGAATTGCCAAAATTTCAGAAGTTTTTGTCAATATTCGGAATTTTTTCAAAACTCTTTTGGCAAGAAATGAGAATAATTACAAAAGAATATAGAAAACCTATTACCGGCGTACAAATTAAAACTGCGCTTCAGACGCTTCGAAAAGCTTCTTATATTGGCAATTATATGTCTACAATTATACAAAATTACTCTTCAGAGTCTGATTCAAGGTTTATATATTCATATTGGATGAACGATATGGCGTTTGTAAATACTAAAATATGTCAAAAATTGTCAGTACAAAGTGTATTTTCGCGAGCTCATGGTTGGGATGTATATTTTGAAGTGAATGATGCGCACTATTTGCCTTTTCGAAAATATATTTTGACAAAATCTAATGGTATCTTTTTTATTTCTCGGAGGGGTTATGATTATTATGCTGAATTATTTCCGTTGCTTGTTCAAAAAATGAGAGTTTCATATTTAGGTGTTATAGGTTATTTTCAAATAAAAATCACACGACCCAATGTGTGTAGAATTGTAAGTTGTTCAAATGTAATATCTATAAAACAAATTGATTTAATTATACATGCATTAACGCAAATCCGTGAATATCAAATAGAGTGGATTCATTTTGGCGATGGTGATTTATTTCAACAAATTCAGAAATTAACACATGAATTATTAGATAAAAAGACAAATATTTCTTTTTCTTTTGCAGGTCGGGTGTCTAATACAGAAGTTATGAATTATTATAAAAACAATTATGTTGATTGTTTAATAAACGTAAGTCTTTCAGAGGGTATCCCCGTGTCTATGATGGAAGCTATGAGTTTTGGTATTCCTGTTATTGGAACCAATGTGGGTGGCGTGAGCGAAATTATTGAACACGAAACAAATGGTTTTTTACTTTCGCCAACTCCAAGCAAAGAAGAAGTAGCTGCTGCTATTGAACGGTTTTGTTCATTGACACACGATGAGGTGCAAACTATGCGTAACAATGCATATAATACTTGGGATACAAAATTTAATGCTCAAAAGAATTATAAAGAGTTTATTCGTTTGATACAATCATTATAATATAGCATAAAAAAGCCCCTGTAGATAGATTTCAACAGGGGCTTTTAAAGTGTAATTATGTTTGTTTAATCTTGTAATTTTGCCAATAAAAATTCGCGGTTTAAACGAGCAATATTTGCAATAGAAATACCTTTTGGACATTCCACTTCGCAAGCCCCGGTATTTGTACAGTTTCCAAAGCCAAGTTCGTCCATTTTTGCAACCATAGATTTAGCTCGTCGTGCAGCTTCTACTCTACCTTGAGGTAATAAAGCCAATTGTGATACTTTGGCAGCTACAAATAACATTGCCGATCCGTTTTTACATGTTGCAACACATGCTCCACAGCCAATGCAAGATGCTGCATCCATAGCTTCATCTGCATCTTTTTTAGGAATAGGTATAGCATTACCATCGGGTACACCACCGGTATTTACCGAAATAAATCCACCGGCAGCCATTATTTTATCAAATGCACTACGGTCTACAATTAAGTCTTTTATTACAGGGAAACCTGCAGAACGCCATGGTTCTATTGTTACTGTTTCGCCATCTTTAAATTTACGCATGTGTAATTGGCAAGTAGTTACATCTTCGTCTGGCCCGTGTGCGTGACCATTGATGTATAAACTACACATACCGCAAATACCTTCGCGACAATCGTGGTCGAATGCAACAGGGTCTTTGCCTTCTACTATTAATTGTTCGTTAAGCACGTCCATCATTTCGAGGAACGAACTGTCGGGTGAAATATTCGATACAGAATATGTTTCAAATCGTCCTGCTTCTTTTGGTCCTTTTTGGCGCCACACTTTAAGTGTGAGGTTCAATCCTTTTTTTTCGCTCATAATTTTCCTATATTTTGTTTCCTTTATTAAGAGGAAGTTTGTACTATGATTATTTATAATTTCTTTGAACTAATTTACATTCTTCAAATATTAATTCTTCTTTATGAAGAATAGGTTCTGAATCTACTCCTGTAAATTCCCATGCACCTACATAAGCAAATTTGTCATCAACACGAGCAGCTTCGCCTTCTGGTGTTTGGTGTTCTTCGCGGAAGTGTCCACCACATGATTCTTCGCGGTGTAACGCATCACGTGCCATAAGTTCGCCTAATTCTAAGAAATCGGCTACACGGTTTGCTTTTTCCAATTCTACGTTCAATTCGTTTGGTGAACCGGGAATACGCACGTCAGACCAAAATTCTTTACGTAATGCTTGGATTTCGGTAATTGCTTTTTCCAATCCTTCTTTGTTACGCGCCATACCTACATAGTCCCACATTATTTTTCCTAAGCGTTTGTGGAAACTATCAACCGATTTTTTACCTTTTACGTTCATCAGTTTTTCAATATGTGCTTTTACTTCTTTCACTGTTTTGTCAAATTCACCTTCTTTTGGATTCATACGTGGTGTATGTAATTCGTCTGCCAGGTAATTTTGAACAGTATATGGAAGAACAAAATATCCGTCAGCCAAACCTTGCATTAGAGCAGATGCTCCAAGACGATTAGCCCCGTGGTCAGAGAAGTTTGCTTCACCAGCTGCAAACAAGCCGGGGATAGTAGTTTGTAATTCGTAATCAACCCAAATACCACCCATAGTATAGTGAATAGCAGGGTATATCATCATTGGCGTTTTATATGGATCTTGGTCGGTAATTTTCTCGTACATTTGAAATAAGTTACCATAGCGAGCTTCAACAGTATCACGACCTAAACGCTCAATAGCATATTTAAAGTCAAGATATACTGCTTCGCCACTTTCAACACCGTATCCGGCATCGCATCGTTCTTTAGCAGCACGAGAAGCAACGTCGCGTGGAACTAAGTTACCAAATGCAGGATAACGACGCTCTAAATAGAAATCGCGATTTTCATCAGGTATATCTTCCGGTTTTAATTTGCCGGCACGTATAGCTTCTGCATCTTCTTTCAATTTTGGTGTCCATACACGACCATCGTTACGCAACGATTCCGACATAAGGGTAAGTTTAGATTGGAACTCGCCATGTACAGGTATACATGTTGGGTGAATTTGTACATAACAAGGATTTGCAAAGTATGCACCACGTTTGTATGCTTTCCATGCCGCACTACCATTTGACCCCATTGCATTGGTTGATAAGAAAAATACATTACCATATCCACCTGTTGCAAGTACTACAGCATGTGCAAAATGAGCTTCAACTTCTCCTGTTACTAAATCGCGTGTTACTATACCTCTACATTTTCCATCAATTACAACTATATCCATCATTTCGGTACGGTTGTACATTTTTACGGTTCCTTTACCAATTTGACGACTTAATGCACTGTATGCTCCGAGTAATAATTGTTGTCCGGTTTGACCTTTTGCATAAAAGGTACGCGATACTTGTGCTCCACCAAACGAACGGTTGTCTAATAAACCGCCGTATTCGCGAGCAAAAGGAACACCTTGTGCTACACATTGGTCAATTATATTATTGCTTACTTCTGCTAAACGATATACGTTTGCTTCGCGAGCACGATAGTCACCACCTTTTATGGTATCGTAGAACAATCGAAATACGCTGTCACCATCGTTTGGATAGTTTTTTGCAGCATTTATACCACCTTGAGCTGCAATAGAGTGTGCACGGCGTGGGCTGTCTTGATATGCAAAACATTTTACATTGAAACCTAGTTCACCAAAAGTTGCAGCAGCTGCACCACCAGCCAACCCTGAACCTACTACTATTATATCGAGTTTGCGTTTGTTAGCAGGGTTTACCAATTTTTGATGATCTTTATAATATTGCCATTTTTGTGCTAATGGACCTTGGGGAATTTTACTGTTTAACGTTGCCATAGTGTTTTAATGTTTTTATGGTAAATACAATTATGATAATGGATACACAAGGTATTGCACTAAGGCTATAGTACTAAATCCTAAGCCTATAATCCAAGCAATTACCACACTTATTTTTTGTAAGCGAGGTATCCAAATAGAGTTGCTTAATCCTACAGTGTGGAAAGCCGACCAGAATCCGTGTGATAAGTGAAATGCTAATGCTATGCCACCTATTACATAGCATATCATAACCCATGTAATTTGAAATGTTTCGTGTACAAGCACATATGCATTGTGACCTTCTACGGTATAGTCTAAACGAGGGTCGCCGGTAATTTTCATTTTTACCCAAAACTGAGCAATATGAATTGCCAAAAATGACAATAATGCAATACCCAATACAAACATGTTTTTTGACGACCATTCTACATCAGGTGTTTTGTTACCAGATGCGTACGTTTTAGAGCCGCGTGCACGCATATTTTGAATGGTAAGAATAATAGAGTACACTATATGTACTATAAATCCACCTGCCAATATAGGTTCCATAATTCTGATAAATGGATTAGTGGTCATAAAGTGAACTCCGGCATTATACATCTCGCCTTCGGCAGTCCCCAAAAGCGGGTCGAGTATAAGAAATGAATTTACCAGTAAGTGAACCAATAAAAACATTACAAGAAATAGTCCCGATAAACTCATCAGGAGTTTTCTTCCAATTGAATAGCTAAAAATATTCGCCATATTAAATAATAGTTTTATGAATTTTAAAATTTCTTTTAGTTGCAACAAAATTACAGAAAATATTCTAATGCCATAGTAAATAAGTGATAAATCTCACAAAAAAAACTATTTCGTGTTTTTTATTATATTTTATCAAGCTGTTAAAAAAACGTTACTTGTAAAAAAATATAAAATTGTTATGATAGCCTTATACTTATTGTGTAATTACTATTGGAATATATGTTTTATTACAATATAGAAAATATAAGCCATGTGAAACGGTTGTAGTAAACTTTTGATTCGTATAAAATTTACCAATTGCTTGTAATTGGGGTGTATAGAGAGTTACCGGTAT
>JAJUFK010000405.1 GCA_029266015.1 Bacteroidota bacterium | reverse complement strand
GCATTATATTTATACTTGTCACAAATTTTACATGGTGGTATATATTTCCATTCTGCATAGGTTTATTTATTAGCGGAATTATTAGTTTTGAATATTATATTGCTGCAAAAAAAACGTATCATATGATACGATATAATTTTATACAACTTACCACACCACAAATTACAGATAGTATAGAAAAACAACGCAGGAAAATTATTAAAATGTTTTCAACACTATTATATGAGCAAAATCAGTAGAATTTGAAAGGTTTAGCATTAAAATAAGTCCAAATAAAACAGATACAATTTTTTTAATTGCTGAAAACGTATAAATTTGCGTACGTTAAAATATTGTAAACAAACAATAATAAATAATTGAATGGCAAAAGCGAGGGGGTTTGTAGAATTTAATACAGAAGCATGTAAAGGATGCGAATTATGTGTTAAAGCTTGTCCGTTTGATGTATTGGACATGAATCATTTAGTAAACGGAAAAGGGTATCATTACAGTTATATGAAAAATTATGATAAATGTACCGGTTGTGCAAGTTGTGCAATGGTATGTCCTGATGTTGTAATAACTGTGTATAAAGTAAAATAATTCAACATTTTGATTTGATATATATGGGGGCAGAAATACAATTAATGAAAGGAAACGAAGCTATAGCCGAAGCGGCTATTCGTGCAGGAGCAGATGCTTATTTCGGATATCCAATTACACCACAATCAGAAATTATTGAATATTTAGCACATGAAGATCCATATAATAAACGCACCGGTATGGTAGTATTACAAGCCGAAAGCGAAATAGCTGCCATAAATATGGTTTACGGAGCAGCTGCGTGTGGGAAAAAAGCAATGACATCTTCATCAAGTCCCGGAATAAGCTTAAAACAAGAAGGAATTTCGTATATGGTAGGTGCCGAATTACCCGGACTCATAGTAAATGTAGCACGTGGAGGACCAGGATTAGGTACAATTCAACCCGGACAAGCTGATTATTTTCAGACAGTAAAAGGCGGCGGACATGGTGATTACAATATGATTGTATTAGCTCCAAGTACTGTTCAAGAACAATACGACCATGTAGGATTAGGATTTGATTTAGCATTCAAATACAGAAATCCGGTAATGATTTTAAGCGACGGAGCAATCGGCCAAATGATGGAAAAAGTACAACTTTCTCCCCAAAAACCAAGAGAACAAAAAATATATGATTGGGCTACTACCGGAAAAACACCAGATAGAGAACGTAATTATATAACATCATTATTTTTAGAAGCCGAAATCCAAGAACGAAAAAACATACAATTACAAGAAAAATTCAAACGAATGAAAGAATCTGAAGTTCGTTATGAAGAAATAATGACAAAAGATGCCGATTATATACTTGTTGCATATGGTATTAGTGCTCGTATTTCTGAATCAGTAATTGATATTGCTCGCAAAAATGGTATAAAATTAGGACTCCTACGTCCCATTACGTTATGGCCATTCCCTTCGCAACGTATATTTGAATTAGCACAAAGAATTAAAGG
>JAJUFK010000326.1 GCA_029266015.1 Bacteroidota bacterium | reverse complement strand
GGAGCAGTTGGTAGCTCGTTGGGCTCATAACCCAAAGGCCGTCGGTTCGAGTCCGGCTCCCGCAACTACCGAGGCTATCTATATTTATAGATAGCCTTTTTTATTTGCAACACATACATTTTTTATCATTTTTTACACTTATGTACTGTATTCTCAAGAATACAATAAAACCTATTGTAGGATATACTTAGAATTTAGATGGAAGATTATGCTATAAATAGGAATATGCGTAATCCTATTAATATAAACGTTATAATTTCAGGAATTAATGTGTTTCGTATATTGAGTAGGTAATTTGTAATATAAAAACTGAGAGGAATAACGCTAAAATAAAATATTTCAATACCTGCACCGGGAATTATGGCAAATATTATAATTACAAAAAGTAAAAGAAAAAATTGAAGTAAATAATATTTTTGTAAAGCAACTTTTTTTAACGCCCCTGAAAATGAAAATAATAATGATATAATAAAAATACTTATAATACTGATTATACTAATATATAAAGGTAAAGAAATTTCGCCCCAAGAATGCCATACAATCATATTTGCATCTATAGTTTCTAAAAGTTTTGGCAAACTATTATTAATAAAAGCCCATGATACTACAAAAATGTAAGGTGTAACTAAACCAAATAAACCGGCAATCCATTGTCTCCAATAGAATGGAACTAATTGAATAATACCTACGAATATAAAGATAGAAACAAAAATTGTTTGTACATATAGTAATGAAGCTATTGCAAAACAAAAGCCGGCTTCAAATACAGCTCTCAATTCAAATTCATTTTTGTATAATTTATAAATTGAATAAATACCTAATAATACAAAAATGCATGCAAAAGGCATTGGATTAAATTGTTGAAATTGTGGTGTAAATGATGAAAAAATTATAAATAATAATAAATATAATGAACTTCGTTTTTCCAACATTCGAAAAGTTGAATTTATGTATGAAAGTAAAATTAAACATAGAATTATAGCTATGAAAAATATAGTGAACCCCAAGTAATTATTTGAGTTATATACATACAACAGTGGCTTATATAATGGCATAGGGTTTTGGTCATAATAATAAATGGTCATTGTAGGTTTCAATAGATATGGAAACCAAAGTCCTATTATTACTATAGGTAATAGTACAAAACTTATAAAATTATTTCGTTGTAAAATTGAAAATAACATGTTGTTTATAAATCAAAACCAATATCTTTTCTAAAATACATTCCTTCAAAAGTAATATTTTTAATTGTATTATACGATTTTTTGAGGGCTTCATTTTTATTTGTTCCAAATGAAGTTACCGCTATAACCCTTCCACCATTAGTAACAACTGTGTTGTCGATTTTTTTAGTTCCTGCATGAAAAACAATACTTTCATCATTATTTGAACAAATAGTAATAGGTTTATTGTTTTCATAATCGCCCGGATATCCTCCCGAAACTAACATTACAGTGGTTGCGGTGCGTGGATCTAATTGAATTGTTTGATTATTAAGAGTTTTGTTTGCTGCAGCTAAACATAATTCTAATAAATCTGATTGAATACGTGGTATTACAACCTCTGTTTCAGGGTCACCCATACGTACATTATACTCTATAACTTTTGCATGATTACCCGAAACCATAAGTCCAAAAAATATAAATCCACAATATTCAATTCCGTCGGCATATAAACCATCTACAGTAGGTTTAATAATAGTTTTTTCAATATTTGAAAGAAGTTCAGGTGAACAAAATGGTACCGGCGATACTGCTCCCATTCCTCCTGTGTTTAATCCGGTATCACCTTCGCCAATACGTTTATAATCTTTAGCTTCGGGAAGAATTACATAATTTTTTCCATCGGTCAATACAAATATTGACATTTCAATACCGTGTAAACATTCTTCTATTACAACTTTCTTGCTTGCAGCACCAAATTTGCCTCGTAACATTAATTCTAATTCGTGCTTTGCTGTCTCTAAATCATCTATAATAAGTACTCCTTTACCTGCAGCTAAGCCATCAGCTTTTAAAACAAATGGTGGTTTTTGTTTTGAAAGAAATGAAAAACTTTCGTCTATATTATCTATAGTAGCAGTAAAATATGCTGCAGTAGGAATATTATGACGTATCATAAATTCTTTAGCAAATTCTTTACTGCCTTCCAGCGTAGCAGCATATTGTTTTGGCCCAATTACCGGTACATGTTGTATATCTTTATCTGAGGCTATAAAATCATGTACACCTTTAACTAAAGGATCTTCGGGGCCAACTAAAACAAGTGAAATGGAATATTGTTTTATTGCTTGTTTAATTGCTGCAAAATCATTGGCAGCAAAAGGTAAATTAATACCTATTTCTGAAGTGCCTGCATTTCCGGGAGCTATATATAATTGAGTTAATAATTTACTTTGCGATAATTTCCATGCAAAAGCATGTTCTCGACCTCCTGAACCTAATAATAAAACATTCATGTTTTTTATTTTTATAAAAATGAAAGTGCGAAGGTACAGATTTTTGTTTGTTTTTTAACTCGTATATTGTTAAAATTCTTTTGTATGTTTGCATTTTGTATAGTAATTATATTAGATAAACGCGTGTTAATTGTTTTTTGTCAAAGAATAAGAGTTTTTGTTCCTATAATTGGAGCTTCTTTATTGGTTTTTATTCTTGCTAATTGTGCTCGTGAATCAAGACCAACCGGAGGTATGAAAGATACAACAGC
>JAJUFK010000171.1 GCA_029266015.1 Bacteroidota bacterium | reverse complement strand
TTTTTAATAACATAACTCACTGAAAAACAAACATAAAACAGTATAGGGTGTTTTTTGTAAAAATTGTCAATAGTGTTTTTTTTCGTTTGTTATTGTAACAAAAATTTTATCTTTGTATAAAGTTTATTTGGTTTATGAAGATGCTCAATTTTAAAAGAAATATTTTTTTACTTATAGTATTCAATAGTATTGCTATATTTGGGTATTCTCAAAATCAAGATTCTATACTTACAGCACAAATTGTAACATCAATAGAAAAAAAAATAGCTCAAGCAGAAGCTGCTTTTAAATCCGGTAAAGTTGATTCAACATTTTTTTACTATAATCGTGCATTTGCAATTGCATCAGACAATAAATTGCCAAAATGGCAAGGCGAAGCATATCATGGAATTGGAAAATTATTTTTTCAATTAAATAAAATTGATACAGCATATGCTGTTTTTATGAAAGCAAAAGAATTTAGAAAACATTCAAATGATTTAATAGGATTGAATAAAACGCTTACTAATTTGTGTCAAATTTATCAGCAAAGAGGTCAGAATATTGAAGGTCTTGCCATAGCAAAAGAAGCAATAGAGGTAGGTAAAAAAGCAAATTATGACAGAGGAACCGGTATAGCATATTTAAATGCAGGTCATTTTTTATATCATATAAGTAGATATGAAGAGGCTTTGGAGTACTATTTAACTGCCAGTAAATTTTTTGAAAAAGCAGGCTATGATGCCGGTATAGGTATGTGCTTTAATAGTATTGCAAATATTTATATGAATCTAGAAAAATTTGATTTTGCTTTAGAATATTATAAGAAAAATCTGTATTTACAAGAAAAAATAGGTAATACCTTAGAAATTGCAAATACTTGTTTGAATCTTGGTTCTTTTTTTCAAGATTATACCAGAAATAAAAGTCCAAAACCACACTCTAATGTTGATTCTATGTTTTTTTATTATAATAAAGCTCTTACATTATTCAAAAAACTACAAAATCCTATAAAAATAATTCAAGCCTATACAAATTTAGGTACAGCTTACAATTCTGTTAAAAATTATAAAAAAGCAAAGGAATATTTTGATATAGCATATAATGAAGCTATTACATATAATGCAATTATTGATATTGCAAATATTGAACATGGATATGGATTAATGTATCAGGGGCAGGGAAATTATAAAGAAGCAAAAAAGTATTTTTTGAAGGCTTTCCCGCGTATAAAAGCAGCTAATTTACGTGAAAAAGAGCTTATGTGGTACAAAGATATGGCTATTAATGCTGATTCACTTGGAGAATATAAGCAAGCGGTTATGTATCTAAATAAATTTATTGGTTTAGCAGATACAATTCGAGAGCAAGAATCGCAAAAAGCTATTAATCAGCTTACTATGCGTTATGGTTCTGAATTAAAAGACCAAGAAATTGCAGCTGCAAAAGAACGTCAAATTCTAATGCAGGAAAAAAATGATGAGATGCAAAAACGATTGTATTTTATTATAGTAGGTTTAATATTTATTGGAGGGTTACTTATTCTTGTATTTTATTCATTTATGCAAAAACGCAAAGCAAACGCTTTGTTAGTGAGTAGAAATGAAGAAATTTTGCAACAAAAAGAAGAGATAGAGGTACAGAGAAATCAAGTTTTGTCGCAAAAAAATATTATTGAAGAACAGCAACATAATATATTAGATAGTATTCATTATGCTTGTAGAATACAAGAGGCTATATTGCCTCAAAATGATACGATTGAAGAATTATTCCACGAAAATTTATTTGTATTATTCAAACCACGAGATATAGTAAGTGGTGATTTTTATTGGCTTGGTAAAAAAGGAAAGAAGAAAATTGTTGTTGCTGCCGATTGTACAGGTCATGGAGTTCCCGGAGCTTTCATGAGTATGTTAGGGACAGCTTTTTTAAATGAAATAATAGGAACATCAGATGATACTCTAACAGCAAGTGAAATATTGAATAAACTTCGCGAAAATGTTATAGTTTCATTACGACAAACAGGTAAGTCGGGAGAACAAAAAGACGGAATGGATTTAGCCTTGTTTATGTATAATGAAGAAGATAATGTAATTGATTTTGCAGGCGCAAACAATCCACTTATAATAATACGAAACATACAACATGCTTGTGCTGTTGAAGAAAATGAAAGGATAAAAGTACAAGAATTTGAAAATGAAAAAACAAATGAAATATTTCAAGTAATTCAGATTACGGGTGATAAAATGCCTATAGGTATATATTCTGAACAAAAATCATTTGAAAGTGTTAGATTTCAATTAATACCTAACGATAGTGTTTATGTGTTTTCTGATGGATATCAAGATCAATTCGGCGGCGAAAAAAATAAAAAATTTATGGTAAAACGATTAAAACAATTATTGGTCAACATAAATGCCGAATCTATGGAAAAACAAAGAGAAATTCTTGATAAAGAACTTGTAGCATGGATTAAGCAAGGAAATACCGAACAAGTTGATGATATTTTAGTTATTGGTTTTACTGTACATTAAATAATATAAGGCACCTATATGTTTGCCTATTCACTTTCTGATATAGCTCACATTACTAACAGTTTTTGTAAAGGCAATTTACAAAGTATTATTACTTCAATTTATATTGATAGTCGTGAAACGCATAGCAATTTAGGTTCTATGTTTATTGCTATTCCGGGGAAAAAATTCAATGGCCATTCTTTTATACAAAAACTGTATGAGAAAGGAATTCGAAATTTTTGGGTACAAAACGGAGAATCGTATCCTGAATATGATGATGCACAATATATTATTTCTCATAATGTAGTAGATGCATTTCAATTATTAATGAAACACTATCGGTTGCAATTTTCAATTCCTATAGTTGGTATTACCGGAAGTAATGGTAAAACAATTGTGAAAGAATGGTTGTATTATCTATGTCGGCATTCAATGTCGGTAGTTAGAAGTCCTCGCAGCTACAATTCGCAAATAGGTGTTCCATTGTCTTTATTATTGCTTAATTCAAATTATACACTTGGTATTTTTGAAGCAGGTATATCGCAACCTTATGAAATGCAAAAATTAGCAGCAATGCTTCAACCTACTATTGGTATTTTTACAAATATTGGTGATGCACATCAAGAACATTTTATTGATATTGAGCACAAAGTGACTGAAAAAATGAAATTGTTTACTCATGTCTCTCAATTAATTTATTGTAAAGATTATGAATTGATAGATAAACATGCTCAGATGCTGCTACCCAATACGAAATTATATGCATGGTCATTTATTGATACGTCAAGTTCTATTTTTGTACAGTATTCTACACAAAAACATGCAACATATATTTCTGTAAATTATTATTCTACTGTGTATTCGTTTGAAATACCGTATCATGATAGGGCAAGTATAGAAAATGCAGTTCATTGCTGTATTACAGCTTTAGTTTTAGGTATTGAAACACAATATATACAGTATTTTAGTGATATTCCACAAGTTGCAATGCGTCTTGAACAAAAAAGTGGAAAACATAATTGTACCATTATTAATGATAGTTATAATTCAGATTTACAAAGTCTTACTGTTGCTCTACAGTTTTTGTCGCAACAAAATCAACACCCACAAAAAACACTTATTTTATCGGATTTAATGCAAATAACTGCAGATAAACAAGAATTGTATTCACACATTTCATCACTAATAGTAACATATGGTATTTCAAAATGTATAGGTATAGGTAAAGATGTGCAAATATATTTAAAACCAAAGATTCAGAAAGGAATATTTTTTAATTCAACAGCTGAATTTTTAGACGCATATACTACACTTGTATTTAACAATGAAGCTATTTTATTAAAAGGTGCTCGCGAGTTTGAATTCGAAAAAATTGCAAAAAAATTAGAATTTCAAACACATCAAACTGTTCTTGAAATTAATTTGAATGCCATAATTCATAATTTGCAATATTTTAGAACCTATTTATATGGCTCAACTAAAGTAATGGTAATGGTAAAAGCGTTTTCGTATGGTAGTGGGAGTTATGAAATTGCCAACATATTGCAAAATCACAAAGTGGATTATTTAGCAGTTGCCTTTGCCGATGAGGGAATAGAGTTGCGAAATGCAGGGATTACTCTACCTATTGTAGTTATGAATCCCGAAACCGGAATGATGCAGCAAATTTTTGAACATGGTCTTGAACCAAGTATTCATAATAGTACAGTTTTAGAAGAATTTGCCGAATATTGTTTGGCGCATTCAGATAGAATATTTCCATATCATATTAAAATTGATACCGGAATGGCACGATATGGTTTTTCACCCGATGAAATTTTTTCTTTGATTGAACGAATGCAAGCAATTCCTAATGGTACCATAATTTCGGTTTTTTCTCATTTGGTAGGAACCGATGACCCTCAGTTTGATGCTTTTACTGAACAGCAAATAGCTACGTTTGTTCGCTCCAGTTCTCTTATTTGTTCGCAGTTTTCTTATCCAATTATGAGGCATATACTGAATTCGGCAGGAATTGAACGGTTTAGTAAATATCAGTTTGATATGGTTCGTTTAGGTATAGGGTTGTATGGTATAAGTGCACAGCATGAGCACAATTGTATGCATATAAGTACGCTTAAAACTTTTATTTCTGAAATTAGAAGTATGCCTTCCGGCACTACTGTAGGGTATAGTAGAAAAGGAACAATTTCTCGACAATCAAAAATTGGAGTGTTGCCTATAGGATATGCCGATGGATTGAATAGAAGATTGAGTAATGGTGTTGGAACAGTGTTGGTAAACAATATTGAAGTGCCTATAATTGGTAATATATGTATGGATGCAACTATGATTGATATTACCGATGTAGATGTTGAAATAGGAGATGAGGTTGTATTGTTTGGACCTCGATTACCAATAACTCTTATGGCACAGCGATTAGGTACAATACCGTATGAAATTATTACATCAATTTCGCGAAGAGTCAAAAGATTGTATTATTATGAATAATACGGTGTTATTCTCCCCATATTGTTGCCACTATTTTTCTAGAGCCTCCATAGTTTCTATGTTCACATAAATATATACCTTGCCAAGTACCTAAAGCTAACTTTCCTTGTGTAATAGGAATACTTACAGAACACCCTAAAACACTTGCTTTTATATGAGCAGGCATGTCGTCAGCCCCTTCGTGTGTATGAATAAAATATCTATTCGTGTCGGGAATTATTGTATTAAAAAAAGTTTCAAAATCAGTTCTTACATCGGGGTCGGCATTTTCATTAATAGTTAATGAAGCCGAAGAATGCTGAATAAATAAGTGAAGAATACCAACTGAAATGGTTTGAATTTCGGGTAGTTGGTCAAGAATTGAATGTGTAATAAGATGAAAACCTCGAGAACGAGCTGTAAGTTGTATTTTTTTTTGAATCCACATATGTTAAAATGCTGCCATAAGTAAATCAATATTTTTATATGGTAAGC